>CAZLMS010000137.1:0-5905 GCA_964560645.1 uncultured Flavobacteriales bacterium
GTTTACATTTGCAGTGTTATTTAAATTAAGTCTAAATAAAAATAAATTAAATGCTATGAAAAAACTATTAATTACAACAGGGCTTCTATGCAGCATAGGAGCTACAATGGCACAAAGCGACAGTATTCAACAGCAGATTAACGTTTTAAAAGATGAAATCAGAAAACTGCGATTAGAAGTTCTTGTACCTCAAGTGGAACAAAAATCTTATCAAGGATTAGGTCCTGCAGCCTCAAAAGTATATTTCTCGAATACCGGCTTATCTATTGCAGGCTACGGAGAGGTGGTGTATAACAACTATACCGAAGGAAATAAAGCGGATATGGGAGATGCTTACCGGTTTATTCCTTATATCGGATATAAATTCAGCGATAAAATATTATTCAACAGTGAAATAGAATTTGAACACGCCGGTTTTAACAACGTTACCGATAAAGAAGTAGAAGTATATACCGAGTTTATGTATTTAGATTTCATGCTTCATCGCAATTTCAATATCCGTTCGGGGTTAATTCTAATGCCTGCCTCTCTTTTCAACGAATATCATGAGCCTACTGTTTATTACGGTACTTCACGTCCTATGGTAGAAAAAACCATTGTACCTTCCACATGGAGAGAACTCGGAGTAATGGCTTATGGAGAGATTATGCCGAATATAAACTATAAATTGGTAATCGCCAACGGTTTGAGAAGCGATAATATGAAAGACTGGATTAAAAACGGAAGGCAAAAAGGAGGGAAAGCCAATTTTGAAAAATTATCATATTTGGCAAGACTTTCTTACAACAACAACGGAATTATTATAGGGTCAAGTTATTACTACGGTGAGGCTGTGGCAGGAATAGGCGGCAAAACATTACCCGACACCCGCATGTACGGAACCGTAAATTTAATCAACGGAGATGTTCAAATTGATAAAAACGGATTTCATTTTAAAGCATCCGGAGCTTACGGAATAGCATCGGGAGATCAAGATTTTGAAGCTGCCAACATTTCCAAATCCGTTTACGGATATTACGTAGAAACTGCTTACAATCTTATGAAACACATTAAACCTGCCTCTGTTTCCATCCTTTCTCCGTATGTTCGCTATACCCAATATGACTTAAATGCAGAAGTTTTTGAAAATAAAACTAAAGACCCGTCCAAAGTAAGAGAAGCCATTACCGCCGGAGTGCAATTCTATCCGCATCCTTTGGTTGTATTAAAAGCTGATTATATGTGGAATGATACCGCATCTGACAAACCGGTTACAGAAGATTCCGGAAAGATTGACCAATTTAACTTAAGTTTGGGCTTTATTTTCTAGAATGAAACAAACATATTGGTTAATAACTATAGTTTTAATACTCCGGGTTTTGGGCGGATACGCCCAAAACCCGGAATTATATATTCAAAAAAAATATGCCGGTAAGCAAATACTACCCAACAATATCATTCTTACCGACAGCAAGATGCAAAAAATAAAAGCGTTGTCGGGAATGGAACCGAAAGAACAGTTGGTGTCTTTCTATGAAGTCTATTCAGGAAACACTTTAGAAAAGTATGTATATATTGATATTCACAGAGTAAGAAGTAAGAATGAAGCTGTTCTATTTGCCATTAGCCCAAGCGGGAAAATAGATGAAATAGAAATCCTTTCGTTCAAAGAACCCAAAGAATATAAACCTCAACCATCTTGGCTTGAACAGTTTACCAACAAAGGATTGGAACAACCTTTAAGATACAAATACGATATTGACGGAATTACCGGTGCCACCTTATCCGGCATGGCAATTACCGACAACACTCGGAAAGTTTTGGCTATTTGGAAAGTAAGTTACAATAAATGAGATTTTTAACCAATCCGTCATATCATAAAAACTCGCTGTTGAAAAAAATCATAGGCTGGTTTTTAATTTTTCTTTTGCTGTATTGGATAACAGACGGCGTTATTTTTTGGCTAAAATACGGCTTTAAACCGGTAAACATTGCTGAAGAACTATTCGGAAGTGTAGATTTTCCGATTCCCCCTTCTTATGATTTACTTATAGAATCTGCTCATACTCAACTTTTTATATTTGGCATTATATTTCTTGCTTTTATATCGCTCGTGGTACTCACGCCTATTTCTACTCCCATAAAAAGTGCTGTGATTATTCTGTACTTTATTTTAGGCTTAGCTCATGTGTTTTCGTTCCTTATTACCGCATGGTTGGGAAGAAGTTATGCCTTTTTACCTATTGCCTTATGGTCTTTATTTAGAATTTTTCAAATAGCCTTGCTTATTGTGATTTTTAAAAGTTTATCATCTTCTAAAAAAAAACATAAAAATTCCGGGAAAAAAGAGTTGCTGAAAAAATCTGTTCTGCTATTTGCTATCTGCAACGGGTTGTTTGCTCTTGTAAATTTTAAACTTTTTACTCAAAAAATCGGGTTTACGGTTCAAGATGTCAAAAATTACTATTTGGGAAATGAAACGCTTCATATTTTTCCTAAAACATTACATTCTGTTTTGGAAACTTCAAGCGTTCATTTTGTAGTGGTAGGGTTATATTTATTGGCACTTACCCATTTTTTGACTTTTAAAATTACTCATAATCAATGGAAATGGTTGCCCGGAGTTTTATTTTCGGCGGCTTTTTTCGATATCGTGGCAGGAATAGGCGTGCTTTATACGCCTTTTTTTGCCGCTGTCAAGCTGGGAGCTTTTTATCTATTTGAAATATTGCTTGTTTTTTCAAGTTTGGTATTGTTTATCGAACAAAAATATTGGTCTGTAAAAATCTGATTTTTCTCTTACATTTGTCCTTGATATAAAGACTAAAAATTTTTTCATGGCTCGCGTATTACCTTTTAAAGCTGTCAGACCGCAGCGAAATAAAGTGAATTTGGTAACAACCCGCTCCGTTGTTGCTTATCCCCGAAGAATTATCAATGCAAAATTGGAAGAAAATCCTTTTACGTTTCTTCATATCATTATGCCTGAACATTTTGAGAAGAAAAAATCCAAGCCCAATTCCGATGAAAAATTCCGAAAAGTAAAACAAAAATTTCAAGATTTTTTACATCGTCAAATTTTAATACAAGATACTGCTCCGGCATATTATTTATATCGTCAAACTAAGGGAAGCGATGTGTTTACGGGAATAATTGCCGCTGCTCATGTAGATGATTATCTCAATAATGTGATTAAAAAACACGAAAAAACGCTTACAAAACGGGTTGAAATATTTGAACGCTACTTAGACATCTGCGGATTCAACGCAGAACCCGTGCTTCTTACCTACGAAGACCAACCGCAAATAGAAAACATTATTAACCAATATCTGTCTGCACGTCCGGAATATGAATTTACCACAGCCGATACTATTCTTCATGAAATGTGGATAATCAATCTCCCCGAACATATTCAACAAATACAAGCACAATTTGAAAAACTGTCTGACATATACATTGCCGACGGACATCATCGAACGGAAAGTTCAGCTCGCCTTGCCTTGCACAGAAGGCAAAAAAAACCGAATTACACAGGCAATGAACCTTTTAATTATTTTATGGCTTTCTTCATTCCGGAAAGTAATTTGAGAATATATGAATTTCACCGCTTGGTGAAAGATTTAAACGGTCTCTCCGAACAAGAACTTTTAACGCTACTTGCCGAAAACTTTCAAATATCACCATCCGAAACTCCCGTAAAACCTTCTCAAAAACACTGTTTTGGAATGTATATCAACAAACACTGGTATGTGTTAAAATATAAAAAAACAGCATCTTCAAAATCGCCGGCAGAAAAATTAGACGTGAAAATATTATCCGACAAAATTCTTGCTCCTGTTTTTGGAATTACCGACCTTCAAACCGACAAAAGAATTGACTTTTTAGGTGGTATTTACGGAATAGAAAAAGTAATGGAAACCGTGGACAGCGGAAAGGCTAAAATAGGATTTACGTTACATCCCATAAGTGTAGAAGAAATTAAAGCAGTATCTGATGCTAACGAAACCATGCCGCCAAAATCTACATGGATAGAACCCAAACTGCGAAGCGGTTTGACTATATATTTGATTGATAAATAGACTGTTGAACTTATTTATTCCTGCTTAACAAATATTAACGCATGATTTTTCTACTTTTGCCGTTTCATTAGTAACTAATTTTCAACACATGATTCGATTAAGTATTTATCTCATTCTTCTCATTATTTTCCTGATAAGTTATTACAAACTGTTTGAAAAAGCAGGCAGAAAAGGATGGGAAGCCCTTATTCCCGGCTACAACTTGTATGTGCTTATGCAAATTCTTAAAAAACCGTGGTGGTGGATATTTCTTTTTCTATTTCCCGGCGTAAACATTCTGATGATGTTTGTGGTTTTTGTAAACACGGCTATTGTTTTCGGAAAAAGAGAAACCATAGACGGTATTAAAGCGGTGTTAATTCCCTTTATATTTCTTCCTCAAATGGCATTCGACTCTAATGTGCAGTATGTAGGTCCCGTAGATAAAAAGAAAATTAAAAAATCTGTTTGGAGAGAATGGGGTGATGCGCTAATTTTTGCTGTTATTGCAGCCAGCATTATCAGGACTTATTTTTTGGAAGCATTTACAATTCCTACCTCTTCTATGGAAAAATCTTTGCTTATAGGCGATTATTTGTTTGTAAGCAAAATAAGTTACGGACCGAAAATTCCAAACACGCCTTTGTCCTTTCCTTTTGCGCATCATACATTACCTTTGTTCAACACCAAGTCTTATTTGGAATGGCAAAAATTGCCTTATTTCAGACTTCCCGGATTGGGCAAAGTAGAACGCAACGATGTAGTGGTGTTTAACTTTCCCGAAGGAGATACCGTAGTGGTAGATGAACAAGCACGAAGTTATTATCAAATTGTGCGGGATTATGCTTTTATGCTGAAACAAAACGACCTGCAAGCCAATCATCCTTTAAAAAGCAATGAAGAATACTATCGAATGGCTGCCGACATGGTAAAGAAAACCAGAGAAATAACCGTGCGTCCGAAAGATAAGAGAGAAAACTACATTAAGAGATGTGTAGCCGTTCCGGGCGACAAACTCGAAATTAAAGATGCCCGTTTATACATTAACGACGAATTGGCTTATATTCCTCCTCATTTTCAATACAATTATTTTATTAAAACCAATTCTCCGCTCAATAGAAAAGTTTTGAAAGAACAATTCGATATAAACCTGCAAGACCAACATCAAATCGGTGAAAATTTATATTACATGCCTCTTACCCTCGATAATTATGAAAAACTTAAAGAATTTCCCGCTGTTGAACAAATTCAGCTGAAACTTACTCCGGCGGGCGAACTCGACCCGACACTAAAGATATTCCCCCATCATCCGAATTACAAATGGAGCGAAGATAACTTCGGACCCATCTACATTCCCAAAAAAGGACAAACAATAGACCTTACCTTGGAAAATTTACCCCTTTATCAAAGAATTATAGATTTATATGAGGACAATGACCTTGAGGTAAAAGACGGTAAAATTTTCATTAACGGACAAGAAGCTCATACCTACACGTTTAAAATGGACTATTACTGGATGATGGGAGACAATCGCCATAATTCTGCCGACAGTCGTTACTTCGGATTTGTTCCCGAAGACCATATTGTAGGCGAAGGATGGCTCATTTGGCTCTCGCTTGACAAAGAAAAAACATTGGCTAACGGTAAAATACGTTGGAACAGATTATTTAAAATAATTGAATAATATGGGAAAAATGAGAAGACTGGTATGTATAATTGTCAGTTTGGCAATATTGGCGGCATGTAAAAACTCCGAAAAGGCTGCTCGGCAAAATTCAAATACGCCGCCTTCCGAAAAACAAACGGAAACTGCTGATAATTCATCCAACTCTTCCTCTGAAGAAGGTAAAAACATGCCTGAAAACACG
>CAZLMS010000138.1:0-5898 GCA_964560645.1 uncultured Flavobacteriales bacterium
GCTCCGATATACCCTACTCTCCACCCGGTCATTGCAAAACCTTTGGATACTCCGTTTACCGTAATGGTTTGAGGATATATTTCGGGAAACTGGGCCAAACTTTCATGCTTCCCTTCAAAATTTATCAGCTCATATATTTCGTCCGATATAATAAAAACATTGGGGTAAGTACTTGAAAAAAATTCTGCCAACGCGTGCATTTCTTCATGCGTGTAAACCGAACCGCTCGGATTGCACGGAGAACTGAATATCATTAATTTTGTTTGGGGCGTAATGTATTTATCTAATATTTCGGGCGTTACTTTAAAATCGGTAGAAATATCCGTTGGGACGATTACGGGAATACCCTCAGCCATTTTAACAATTTCGTGATAAGTAACCCAAAAAGGAGCCGGCAATAACACTTCATCTCCCTTATCTACTAAACTTAATACCACATTGGCAATGGATTGTTTTGCTCCGGTGGAGACCACTATTTGTTCTGGCGAATATTCCAAGTTATTATCGCGTTTAAATTTGTCTGAAATAGATTCTCTCAAATCCATATATCCCGGAACCGGCATATAAAATGTGTAGTTTTCATCAATTGCTTTTTTAGCCGCTTCTTTGATAAAATCAGGCGTGTTAAAATCGGGTTCTCCCAAACTTAGGTTAATAACGTCATAACCTCGGTTTTTTAAATCGCGGCTTTTTTGAGCCATAGCAATTGTAGCAGATTCCGATAAATTATATATTCTTTCAGAAAGTTTCATGTCAATTAATTTGAAAAAGCATATTGAATAATGTTTGCACCCATTTTTAGTGCTTTTGTTCGAGTTTCTTCCGAATCGTGGTGTACGGAAGGTGATTCCCAGCCGTCGCCCAAATCGCATTCATAATCATAAAAACAAACCAATCTGCCGTTGTAAATAAGACCGAATCCTTGCGGGGGCTTGCCGTCGTGTTCGTGTATTTTCGGTAATCCCTCGGGAAAATCGTATTTTTGATGATATATGGGATGATTAAAAGGTAGTTCCACAAACTCCAATTCGGGAAAAACTTTTTTCATTTCGGTTCTTACAAATTTGTCCAATCCATAGTTGTCCGAAATATGCAAAAAACCGCCCGCGATAAGATATTTGCGAAGGTTTTCGGCTTCTTCAACAGAAAAAACCACGTTGCCGTGCCCGGTCATGTGAATAAAGGGATAGTTAAAAATTTCGGGGCTTCCCACTTCCACTATTTCCTGTTCTTTAATATTGGTTCCTAAGTTTTTGTTACAAAATTCAATAAGATTAGGCAACGACGTTTCATAGTTGGCATACCAATCGCCTCCGCCTTTATATTTCAGCAAGCCGAGATTTATTTGGGCATAGCCGAATAAATTACTCAGCAATAAAAACAAAAATATAAGGGCCGGCTTATTTTTCATGTAGCGAAATTAGTAAATTCATTTGAGCGGCAAAAGTAATTCCCGCAGTTTCCGTTCTTAACCTGTTCTTTGAAATCGTAACGGGAACAGATTGGATTTGACGAATAAGAAACTGTACTTCATCGGGCGTGAAATCTCCTTCGGGACCCACAAAACAAACGATATTACGACTTTGTATAGAAATTTCAGACAATTTCGTTTTAGAAAATTCATCTCCGCAATATCCCACCACGCTTTGAAAATTTTGCGGCAAATATTCAGGTATTTCTTTCATAGAAATCAAGGAATATATTTTGGGTTTAAAATAATTATGCGATTGCTTTACTGCCGATATTAAGACTTTTTCGGCTCTTTCAATATTTATGTTTTTTCTTTCGCTTCTTTGAGTTTTGATTGGAATAATGGTACTTACTCCAAGCTCCACCGATTTTTCAAGAAAAAAATCCCAACGGTTGCTGTTTTTGGGCGGTGCAATGGCTATAATTATTTTGTGTTTGCTTTCGGGAAACTGTTTTCTTTCAAAAACTTGAATATGACAGTGTTTTTTATGAATTTCTATAATCCGGGCAACAAACACATTTCCTTTTCCGTCGGTAATATAAACCTCATCTCCGACTTGCTTTCGCAAAACCTTAACTGCATGTCGGGACTCTTCTTCCGAGAGGACATTTTGTTGAATTTCTTCGGGATGTGCAAAAAACAATTCCATATAAAAAAGCCGCAAAGTTTTTGCGGCTTTAAATTTAAAGATTATTGTCGTCGGTCTGTTAAATCATTACCCTGTCTTTGGCATATTCTCCTGCTTGAAGTTTCTTTTGAACTTTTTCAAAAACTTCAATGGTGTATTCTACATCTTCCAAAGTATGAGCTGCTGTAGGAATAAGCCTCAACATAATCACATCTTTAGGAACTACCGGATAAATAACCATTGAACAGAATATGTTGTAATTTTCACGCATGTCTAATATTACATTAGCAGCTTCAAACGGACCACCGGTCAGATAAACAGGTGTTACGGGGGAGTTTGTTTTTCCAATATCAAAACCTTTTTCTTTCAATCCGCTTTGCAAAGCTCTTACAATTGTCCAAAGTTTGTCTTTTTGGTCGGAATCTCTCAACAATTCTAATCTTTTAAGCGCTCCTATTACAATCGGATAAGGCAAAGATTTGGCAAAAACTTGCGAACGCATATTATATCTCAAATAATCGCACACATCTTCATTAGCGGCAAAAAAACCTCCGATAGAGGCAAATGCTTTCGCGAATGTTCCGAAATATACATCTATTTCGTCTTGAACGCCTTGCTCTTCTCCTGTTCCGGCACCGGTTTTTCCCATGGTTCCCACGCCGTGGGCATCATCCACCAACAAGCGGAATTTATATTTTTTCTTTAATTCTACTATTTCTTTCAGTTTTCCTTGGTCTCCCGCCATTCCGAAAACGCCTTCGGTAATTACCAAAATACCGCCGCCGGTTTCTTCGCATATTTTTTGAGCACGCTCTAAGTTCACTTCCAACTTTTCCACATCATTATGAGGAAACACAAATCTTTTTCCTTGATGCAGTCTTACCCCGTCAATAATACATGCGTGAGATTCACTGTCATATACAATTACATCATTTCTTCCGCATAAAGCATCAATTGCCGATACCATTCCCTGATAACCGTAGTTTACCAATACGGCATCTTCTTTTCCTGCCAATGCAGCCAATTGAGCTTCGAGTTCTTCATGCTTGGAGGTGTTTCCCGACATTATTCTCGCCCCCATCGGGTTACCAAGTCCGTATTGCTTGGCTGCTTCCGCATCCGTTTTTCTAACTTCAGGATGGTTTGCCAAACCCAAATAATTGTTGATGCTCCAAACCAACACTTCTTTTCCTCTAAACATCATTTTATTAGAAATATCTCCTTCCAACTTTGGGAAGGTAAAATAACCGTGTGAAATTTTAGAGTACTGCCCTAGCGGTCCTCTATTGGTTTTAATTTTTTCAAAAATATCCACGACTTATAGTTTTATGGTTTCAAGCGGCAAAAATACAATTATTTTCAACTTGTCCTATTATGACTGAATTTTGAGTTTTTATCGAATTTAAATGCCTTGCAAACATTTGACTCATTTTATATCTTTGCAAGAGGTATGATGGGAAAAAGCCGTCCTTTTAGTGAATTAGAACCCGATGAATTTTATTATTCGGAAGAAGGGTATATCGTTTTCACCGAAAAATATCACCTGAAAAGAGGATATTGCTGTAAAAGCGGATGCAAACACTGCCCTTACGGATACGATAAAAAAACCGATTCTTTTAAAAAAACCAAATAAAAGCTCTGTTATGAATACAACAACTGCAAAATCATTCAAAGAACAAATTTTAGAAGGAATTCCTGCAGAATTACCGCAACCCAAACCTTACGACACATCAGTAAGTCATGCGCCCAAAAGAAAAGATATTCTTACCAAAGAAGAAAAGATATTGGCGGTAAAAAATGCTTTGCGTTATTTTCCAAAAGAATGGCACGCCGAATTGGCAAAAGAATTTGCCCAAGAGCTTAAAACCTACGGACGCATTTATATGTATCGTTTTCGCCCCGATTACGACATGTATGCCCGCCCAATTGATGAATACCCCGGAAAATCACTGCAAGCGCGGGCTATTATGCTCATGATACAAAACAACCTCGACCCGGCTGTTGCCCAGCATCCGCACGAGTTGATTACTTATGGCGGAAACGGAGCCGTATTTCAGAATTGGGCACAATATCTGCTGACCATGAAGTATTTGGCAGAAATGACCGATGAGCAAACTTTGGTTATGTATTCCGGTCACCCTATGGGATTATTTCCCTCACACAAAGATGCGCCACGAGTGGTTGTAACCAACGGAATGATGATTCCCAACTACTCCAAGCCCGACGATTGGGAACGTTTCAACGCCTTGGGCGTTACACAATACGGACAAATGACTGCCGGTTCGTATATGTACATTGGTCCGCAAGGCATTGTACACGGCACAACCATTACCATTTTAAATGCCGCCAGAAAATACCGCGAAAAAACAGGGATAAGCAAAGACGAACTTTTACTGTTTGTTTCCTCGGGCTTAGGCGGAATGAGTGGAGCGCAACCCAAAGCCGGAAATATAGCCGGGGTAATATCAGTAGTGGCAGAAGTAAATCCTGCCGCCTCGCGCAAACGTTTTGAACAAGGTTGGGTAGATGAAATTTACAGCGATATCGATTTGGTTGTAGAACGCGTGAAAAAAGCAAAAACGGATAAAGAAGTTGTTTCCATTGCTTACGAAGGAAATGTGGTAGATGTTTGGGAACGATTTTATGAAGAAGGATTACACATTGATTTGGGGTCAGACCAAACCTCATTGCACAATCCATTTTCAGGAGGATATTATCCGGTAGGATTAAGTTTTGAAGAGTCCAATAAAATGATGGCTGAAAACCCTGCTCAATTCAAAGAATATGTATATGAAAGTTTACGCCGGCAAGTGGCGGCAATCAACAAACATACGGCAAAAGGCACATACTTTTTCGATTACGGAAATGCATTCTTATTGGAAGCAAGCCGCGCCGGTGCCGACATTATGAAAGAAGACGGAAAAACATTCAAATACCCCTCTTACGTGCAAGACATTATGGGTCCAATGTGTTTTGATTACGGCTTTGGTCCTTTCCGTTGGGTTTGTACCTCGGGCAAACCCGAAGATTTAGCAAAAACAGACCAAATTGCTTGCGAGGTGCTGGAAGAAATTAAAGCTACGGCACCGCCGGAAATTCAACAACAAATGGCAGATAATATTCAATGGATTAGAGGAGCACAAGAAAACAAACTGGTGGTAGGTTCACAAGCCCGTATCTTATATGCCGATGCCGAAGGGCGTATTAAATTGGCAAAAGCATTCAATCAAGCTATTGCAAAAGGCGAAATTTCCGCCCCAATAAATTTAGGTCGCGACCATCATGATGTATCCGGCACAGACAGTCCATACAGAGAAACATCAAACATTTACGACGGTTCACAATTTACAGCCGACATGGCCATTCACAATGTTATTGGCGACAGTTTTAGAGGCGCCACTTGGGTGAGCATCCACAACGGCGGTGGAGTTGGCTGGGGCGAAGTGATAAACGGCGGGTTTGGCCTGACATTAGACGGTTCTCCCGAAGCAGAACACAGGGCCGAAAGCATGTTGTTTTGGGACGTAAATAACGGTATTGCCCGCCGTAGTTGGGCAAGGAACAAAGGAGCGCTTTTCAGCATCAAAAGAGAAATGGAGCGCACACCAAATTTAAAAGTAACATTGCCCAATATTCCCGACGACAATTTGTTAAACGACTTGTTTTAAACAACAGGGGGGTATTTTTTGAAAATAAACAAGATACAGCCTTATCCCACTACCGCTGTACCTTTAGAGCGTGCTTGTGTCTGTACTATGTTTTTTCGCTATTTCTCCGCAGGTTTGCATAGGGTAAAAGT
>CAZLMS010000139.1:0-5885 GCA_964560645.1 uncultured Flavobacteriales bacterium
GTAGTATTTTTCTTACAGCTCTTATAGTTCTCACTTATTTCACATACTTTTTTTCAGAATCTACAATACTCATAATTGGCGGATTATCAGCAATTTTTATCACCATATATAAAATCATTCAGTTATTATTGAACGACAAAACCGTAAATAAGATTCCTTTTTTCTATAATCTTTTGTATTTTTGCACGCTCGAAATTTTACCATTAGTCGTAATTATTAAAGCACTGGTGGAAAATTTCTAACGATTAAACTACCGATATGAGCAAAAAAATTAAAACCCTTTTAATTTCTCAACCCAAACCCGAAACCGAAAAATCTCCTTACTTTGACTTAGCCAAGAAATATAAACTTAAAATAGATTTCAGACCTTTTATCGAAGTCCGAAGGTTAGATGCTTTGGATTTTAGAAAACGTAATAAAATTAACATCAACGACTTTAATGCTGTTATATTTACCTCTCGAAACAGTGTGGACCACTTCTTTTCGTTAGCTAAAGAACTGAGAGCAACCCTTACCGACAACATAAAATATTTTTGCTTTACCGAAGCCGTAGCCTATTACTTGCAAAAATATACGGTGTACAGAAAGCGAAGAATATTTTTCGGAGAAGGTTCCGTAGAATCGGTTATTCCTTTATTTGACAAGTTTAAAGATTCCAAATTCTTACTTCCTACAAGTAACACCATCAATCCTAAAATTATTAAAGCACTGGATAAAGCCGGCATTGATTACACCCGTGCATGTTTTTATGAAACCATAGCCAGCGATTTGTCTGACCTGAAAGACATTAAATACGATGTTTTGGCATTTTTCAGTCCATCGGGAATAAACTCTCTTTTTGAAAATTTTCCGGATTTCAAACAAAACGATACGGTTATTGCCACCTTGGGAACTTCTACAGCCAAAGCCGCCGAAGAGCGCGGATTGAAAGTTCAAATCAAAGCTCCCACCCCTGAAACCCCCTCTATGACAATGGCTTTGGAAAAATATATTGTAGACACCAATAATGCTATCAAAAGAGCCAAAAAAGCTGCTTCTAAGGCTTAATCCCCAAAATACATATATCGTCTATTTGTTCGTGGTTGCCTTTCCATTCCTCAAAAAAAGCATGAAGTTTTTCTCTTTGAACAGCTAACGGCTCACAAGCAATTTCCGTTAAGTATTTTTTGAGTCTTCCCGCTTTGAGTTTCTTTCCTCTTTTCCCGCCAAATTGGTCTTGAAAACCATCGGAGAACAAATAAATCACATCATTTTCCTGAAGTTCCACGGTTTTGGTTTCAAAATTCTTATTCAAAGGATACATTCCTACAGGTTGTTTGTCCGGAAATATTTCTTCTATCTCTCCCGTTTCGGCTCTGTATATCCATAAGGGATTATTTGCTCCGCTGTACAGCAAACGGTTGTTATTTTCCAAACAACAAAGAACAATGTCCATTCCGTCTTTTACTTTTTCTTTGCTTTTAGAAAATTTGTCCACTACTATTTTTTTGGTACAATCAAGCAACTCTCCGGGAATTAAACGATTTTCTTCAGTCAATGCTTTGGTTAACGCCGATGAACAAACCACGCTTACCATTGCCCCGGGAACACCATGTCCGGTACAGTCGGCTACGGCAAAATATGTTTTACCTTGATGTGTTTCCAGCCAATAGAAATCTCCCGCTACAATATCTTTGGGTAAATAAAGTAAAAAATATTCCCTAAATTTTTTTGAAAATTCTTCAACAGGCGGTAAAATGGTACTCTGTATGCGGCGAGCGTAAGTAATGCTGTCTATAATTTCTTTATTTTTCTTTTCCAGCTCCCGGTGAGATTCATCTAACAAAACTCTCGCTTCAATTTCTCGCAATACCGAACGGTAATTAAAAACGGAAAGAATCCATGCAAAACTGCTGACCGTAAGATACAAAGCAGCCCCGTTTTTAAAATATGTAATTAACGGATACTTCCCGAAAAACAATGCAAACAAGAAAAATGCAACAACTCCGAAAAGATAATATCCTAAAGTAAAAGCCGGCGGTGCCAAAATGATAAACAATACTACCGTATAAACAGTAGTATATCCCAGAAAAAAAGGAATTTGAGCTTCGGGATTAACTACGGTACACATAAAGGCCACCTCGGCTGCAGCTACAAAAATTAAATAAGTAAGAGGTTTGTAATAATCAATTTTACCTTTTGTTGCCAAATAATAAAAAAACACCAGGGGAACAGCCACAATCAGCCTAAGTATGAGAAACTCCCAATACCATTCGGGAGAAAACAAATAATCGTTGATTGTCCATAACGGGTATAAAATCATTCCGCCGATGATAAGCACCTTTGCCCGCTGAGCCGACTTTTCCTGAAAAAGTTTTACAAATTCTTCTTTAGCCGCTGGTGAAAAATTCCGGTATTTAGACGGGAGCTTAAACACTTTTTTACTGAATACGACCTATCAAAGATAGGAAAAAACAGGGAATGAAAATAGCCGGAGAAAGCCGGAAACTACTTTAGTGTTAATTCCGAAGTTCCTATTAACGCTCCTTCAGTGTAGAGTTCTATTTTGTAAGTGCCGCTTTGCAATTTATCGGCAACATCATAAAACACGCAAATATCAATAGCCTGATTTTCATAATAATAATCTCTTTTTAAAGAATAGGGCATTTCTTGTCCTTCGGCTTTGAAAGTTCCTCCGTCGGGAGAAGGCATTAAATCTCCGTTGGGCATTAAAATTCGTGCAAAAATAATTTTGTCTCCGGGCTTGGTTAAAGGGTTTTTATCCAAGGTAAAACATGTTTTTATTTTCTGAGTTCGAGAAGCTCTGGAAGTTTCTCTTAATACGCCGTTGCTCTTCATTCGCAAAGCTGTTGCTACGATATTGTATGCACGAAGCCTTGACCCTGCTTTTACTTTGTCCACAAGTTCTTCGTTAATTTCTTCCAATTTTTGCTTTTGCTCTTTTTCTTTGTGAAGTTCCTGTGTTATCAGGGTTTTTTCTTGTATAAGTTTTTGGTTAAGTTGATTGAGTGAATCTATTTGATGAATATATCCTTTCATTATTTCGCGCAGGGTAGCGGCTTCTTTTTTCAATTTATAAATAATGTAAGCATCGTTTTTGTGTTTTTCCACCTGAGCTAAAAGTTCTTTAATTTTAGCTTTTTGTGCTTCGAGTTCTGCATTGAGTTGTTCATTATCGGATTTGAGCGTGTCATATTGCATAAGCATTTCTTTCAACTCATTCTCCAAGTTGGTTTTCTCTACATTCAATTCGGAAATCTCTGTGTTTTTGCTTTCAATATGTTTTCGGGCATCCATATACATCCACACCATAAACCCGTTGCTGATGAGAAGTAATACGATGAGCGTAATGTATAGTGCATCTTTTTTATTGTTTTTCTTCGGAGGCATTTCAGGTGTTTGTTGTGTCATTTTTTAAGTTTTAAGCAAAGTTATTACTTGTCAATGATATAAAAATAATCTTTATCGAGAAAAGCGGGAAATTTTTCTCTAAATTTTGTTAAATCTTCATAGTTTAAGCTAATCGTTTCCGTAAAGCTTTTACCGTCTTCTCGTTGTAATAATATTTCTCCTTTAAAATTGATAATTGCGGAATTTCCGGAATATTCCACATTGTTTCCGTCTTTTCCTATGCAATTTACTCCGCAAACATAAGCCAGATTTTCATGTGCGCGAGCTTTCAGCAAATCTTTCCAAGCGGTTTTTCGCGGTGAAGGCCAATTGGCTACATATATCAATAAATCATATACCAAATCCTTGGAAGTATTATGAATATAATCGTGGTTTCTGCTCCATACCGGAAATCGTAAATCGTAACAAATCAAAGGGCATATTCTCCAGCCTTTATATTTTACGATTAACCGTTCTTCACCTCCGGAAAACACCTTATGTTCTTTAGCCATCCGGAATAAATGACGTTTGTCGTAATGAAAAACAGTGCCGTCGGGTAAAACAAAATACAAACGGTTAAAAAAATGATTGTTCTCTTTCACAATCACGCTGCCGCAAATTGCAGCATTTATTTCCGAAGCGTGTTTTTGCAAGAAAAGTTTGGTTTTTGTACCATTATCATCAAACACGTTGGCTGCATTCATGGTAAACCCCGTAGTGAACATTTCGGGAAGAATAATTAAGTCGGTTTGATTTTTCAAAGGGGCGAGTTTTTCCTCAAAAAGCCGGAAGTTTGCTTGAGGATTTTCCCATTCCAAATGTGTTTGAACAAGAGTTACTTTTAAATCTTGCATAATATCTCGGCTGCTTTTAATAACGTTTCATCTTCTTTGGCAAAACAAAATCTGAGAACAAACGTATCTTCGGGCGGTTTGTTGTAAAATACCGAAACGGGTATGGAAGCTATTTTATATTCTTTGGTTAATCGAACGGCAAAATCCACATCTTTTTCATCGCTTATGTCTCTGTAATCGAGCAGTTGAAAATATGTTCCAGCCGAAGGGTGAATGCGAAAACGGGAAGTTTCTATGCTTCGATTGAACAAATCGCGTTTTTTTTGATAAAATTCGCTTAAATACAAATAGTGTTCTTCGTTTTGCAAATATTCGGCTAATGCATATTGAATGGGTGTATTGCACGAAAAAACATTGTATTGATGTACTTTCCGAAATTCTTGCATAATGTTTTCAGGAGCTACGCAATACCCTATTTTCCAGCCGGTATTGTGAAAAGTTTTGCCGAAACTGTAAACAGCTATGCTTCTTTTTGCTAACTCGGGAAATCTGGCTATGCTTTGATGTTCATAGCCGTCGAAAATAATATGTTCATACACTTCGTCGGACAAAACTATGGTATCGGAGTCTTTAATAAGTTTTTCAAGTTTCATCATGTCTTGAGCCGACAAGATAGCTCCCGTGGGATTATGAGGTGTGTTGATAATGATAAGTTTTACTTTTCTGTTGTATAGTTTTTTCACTTCTTCCCAGTTGATTCTATACTCGGGAGCGTGAAGTTGAACATAAACAGGGTTTCCTCCGAATATTTCTACTGCAGGCGTATAACAATCATAAGCAGGAGTAAAAATCATTACTTCATCTCCTTCGTTAATTAAAGCGGCGATTGCCGTAAAAATAGCTTGAGTTGCTCCTGCGGTAATTGTTATTTCGGTTTCGGGTTGGTATTTAATGTTATATAAGCGTTCCATTTTCATGGCAACTGCTTCCCTCAATTCAGGCACACCTTGCATTGGTGCATATTGGTTATATCCGCTTTGCATATACTTAAATACCAACTTGTTCAGCTCGTCGGAGGTTTTAAAATCGGGAAAACCTTGAGAAAGGTTTAAAGCGTTGTGTTGTTTTGCCAGTTGAGACATTACGGTAAAAATAGTAGTCCCTACTTTAGGCAATTTCGACGTAAGAATACCCGGAAATTTCATGTATATAACTTTAACTTTTCAGTGGTCATACGGAACTTTTAAAAATCTTTACATGCTTAACGGTATATTTTGAGCATTGTAAAAATTTACGGTCGTTTCACAAAAACAAATGTAAACAGGTTTTAATTATTCGAAAAATTGAATTATTAACATTTTGGTCGGAATGTTATCAATATTGAGGATGATTTCGCAATGAAAAAACCACATCTTCCGGCTCATAATTGCCTTCCACAACATCTAATAACAATTTTGCAATATGTTCGGGTGTTTTTAATTGTCCGGTAGATTTCAATTCTCTAAAATATTCTACGTTGGAAAAGTCTTCTTGTTGATTTTTCCTAATTTCTTCTTGCATTTTGGTTTCTATAATACCGGGATGCACAGACAAAAAACGAATACCTGTATTGTCTAATTCTTGTTCCAATTGTGCCACTCTTGTGAATGTATCCAACGCCGCTTTGGTGCTGCTGTATATACTCCATCCGTCAGACAAGTG
>CAZLMS010000140.1:0-5878 GCA_964560645.1 uncultured Flavobacteriales bacterium
CGTTAGCCGTACCGTCATTGCCGCCAAAACAACTTACATCCGTCTTGTTGATAAGCGCTATCATACTGTCGGGTTCGTTAATTTGATAAGTAAGGGCAGCTATACAGCCTGCAGCGTCTGTTACGGAAATCACGTAATTACCTCCGCTTAGTCCGTTGGCAGCTTGAAGATTGTTGAATTGAGGTAATAGCACGTTGTTGTCAAAATCGTACCAATTGATAACATAAGCAGGAGTTCCTCCGCTTACATTGATGTTAATGAAACCGTCAGAATTTCCATAGCAATCTACGTCTTTGGTTGTTCCTAAATTGATAACAGGTCCTGATATATCGTTAATACATAAAATACTATCAAAAGTACAACTGTTTCTGTCGGAAATGATTACCGTGTAGCATCCGCCATATAATCCTGTAGCGCTTGCAGTGGTTTGTCCCATCGGGTCGTTCCACAAATAAGAGTAGGGAGCAGAACCGCCATTGGCAACAATGCTTATACTTCCATCAGATTGTCCGCAGTGAGAGTCTGAGTATGATGCAGTTAATCCGAGAGGAGTAGGAGAATAGATAATAGTACTTTTTTGGGCGGTACAGCCGTTGTCGTCTGTTACCGTTACTTCGGGGGAGCCGGCACAGAGGTTATTAGCGGAAGATGTTGTTTGAAATAATCCGTCCGCGTTCCATTGATAAGTGTAAGGAGGCGTTCCTCCTGACACATAAGCAGTGGCAGATCCGTCACAGATGTCACTACAGGAAGTATTATTTTTTGTTATCGAGATATTTAAAGGTAAAGGAGAAGTGATGTTTTGCGATAAAGTTGTGGTACAACCGTTGTTATCAGTGATGGTAACATTGTAGTTTCCTGCTCCTAAATTGTTAATATTTTGTGTATTGCTTCCGTTATTCCAATAGAAACTGTATCCGGGAGTGCCCCCTGATGCTGCTACCATGATATATCCGTCTGCTTCACCAAAACAAGATATATTGCTGTAATCCGAAATAGAAGCGTTTAAGGGCGAAGGCTCTGAAATGGAAGTGTTTTCGGTTGTGAAACATCCGTTGCTGTCTGTGATGGTTACCGTATAACTTCCGGCAGAAAGACCTGTAGCTGTAGCATTGTTTTGAGCAGGAGAAGAATTCCATAGATAAGTATAAGGTGGAGTATTGCCTGTAACAGTGATCGATGCTTGTCCGTCATTTCCTCCGGCACAAGAAACATCCGTATGTAAAGAAGTAACATTAAAGGGAGCAGGTTCTGTTAGCGAAATGGTATAATTGATAGTACATCCGTTGTTATCCGTAACGGTAAGGTTATAAGAGCCGGCACATAATCCCGAAACTGAAGCTGTATTATTGCCGTTGCTCCATAAATAGGAATAAGGAGAGGTTCCTCCGCCAATAGAAACAGAGGCAGTTCCGTCACAATATCCGTTGCATGATATATTAGTTACGGTGGTATTTGTGATAGAGAGCGCCGGAGGTTCGGTGATGGTAACCATATTGGAAGTTGCCGTAACTCCATTATTATCCGTTACTTGGGCATAATATATACCAGGAAGCATTGAAGATGATGTTGCTGTAATTACTCCTATATTGTTTCCCGTATTATCAAACCAAACATAAGTGTAAGGACTTGAACCTCCGAGAGGAATTACAGATACACTACCAAAACCTCCGTTACAAAGAGCATTTGTTGAGGTAGCTGTTATGTCAAAGATAGTAGGACCATATATAATAGCTGTAGTTGTTGCCGTGCAGCCGTTGGCATCTGTAACCGTAACGGAAGCCGGTCCTTCAGGTAAATTATTTGCATTGGCTCCGGATTCCCCCGAACTCCACAAATAAGAGTAAGGAGCAGTGCCGCCTGAGGCCGAGGCTTGTGCAGTTCCATTACTTCCTCCTACAAAGGTAACATCAGTAGTAGTTACAATTGTTACACTTAATATGGGAGGTTCCGAAATTGAAGCATTTCCGACAGCTTGGCACCCTACGTTGTCTGTAATTGTTACGGAATAAATTCCTGCAGAAAGTCCGGAGGCTGTAGCGCTTGTTTGCCCGTTTGACCAATTATAGCTGTAAGGAGGTTGCCCTCCCGAAACAGAGGCAGAAGCAGTTCCGTTACTATTTCCGTTGCATAAAGTGGGTGTAGTGTTTAGCGAAACCGATGGTGCATTATTGTCATTCACGGTAATTGTTGTTACGGCGGTACATCCGCGACTGTCGGTAAGCGTTACGGAATAAGAACCTGCATATAATCCTGTGGCTGTTTGTGATGTTTGATTGTTAGCCGAATTATCCCATTGGAATGTATATGGCATGCTGGCATTTAAAATGTTTGATACGGTGGCCGTTCCGTCGCTTTGTCCGCAATTGGAATTGGTTGAAGTTCCCGAAATAGAAACAGGTTGAGGTTGAAGTATTTTTATACTATCAATAATAGCACATCCTGAAGCATCCGTAACGGTTACATGAAGGGTGTCGGCACAAATACCTGTTACGGTGGGCGTAGTTTGATTATTGGGGTCATCCCAAATATACAAGTAGGGAGGAGTTCCTCCGGATATGGAAATTGTTGCATCACCGTCGCAACTTCCAAAACAAGAAACATTGGTTGCCGAGAGAGAGGCAGTCATTCCGGAAGGTTCGGAAACAGAGGTGTTTGCAGAAGAAAAGCAGCCGTTTGCATCCGTAACCGTAACCGAATAATTCCCGGCAGGGATTCCACTGATATTTGCTGTATTGGCGCCATTTGACCAATTGTAGGAATAAGGGGCGGCTCCGCCTGAAACATTGGTGCTAATAGAACCGTCGCTGTAACCGAAGCAAGACACATTGTTTGGTGTTAAATTAACCGAAACATTTCCACCGGGATTGATGGTTATTGTTTGTGTTTCATTTCCGCAATAAGCATCTGTAACAGTTACGCTGTAGCTACCGGAGCATAATCCTGATACCGAAGGGCCTGTAGAGATTCCACCTTGCCATGTGTAAGTATAAATTCCGCTTCCACCGGTTACGGCAAGCTGTATTTCTCCGTCGCAATTGCCAGCACAACTTTCATGAGTAACAGCGGGTGTAATGGTTAAAGGTCCGAAGAGTTGAAGATTTTCGGAATGCATGGAAGGACAAGCTCCTCCAATTACTGCTGAAATGACATAAGTACCCGGCGTAGAGTAGGTATGTGGAGGCGGATTGTTGCCTGTGTAAGTGGTGCCATCTCCAAAATCCCATTCAGGTATTCCCAGACTATTATCTGTAATGTTTACGGTTTGAGAACTGCCACATACTACTCCCGAAGGATTGATGGTGAAATCTACGTTAGGAGCAAACTCTGCCGTTCCGCCCCAAGTGATTGTAAACCCTTCATTGTCATTGGAATAGTTTGATATTTGCAATACGTAAGTGTTACCTGCCACAACATTAGCTGCGGGGCAAAATTCGCTGTTGGAACAATTATTTGGAGGAGAGGAACTCATCCCAAAAGGAGCATCGGAGGAAAATTCATAGTTATAGTTACAAGCGACTTCAGTTCCGGGACATCCGTTGGTAATGTCCCACATAGCCCAGTCGTATTCGGTTCCCCAGCCTCCGTCGGGGGTAGCCGTCCATTCAAGAGTACCGGATTGGGTAACCGTAAATTGAATAAAAATATCTTGTTGAGCAGGGTTTCCGAAGCAAGAAGGAGTCTGACCGGAAGGACCGTTTGGAGACATATCTGAAACCACGAAAGGAGTGTTTTTATCACATACGGGAATTGCAGAAGAACACAAGTTTCCGTTTCCGGGAGGGGGATTGGTTGAGGTAATACAAAGCTCAAAAGTTCCGTCAATTCCTTCATTGGAAGCTACACCAACCCATACTTGCTGTCCTACATTAAAGCCCCAGGTAGCGTTTAATACATTACTACCTGTAGTTGTCCAGCATCCTTCCAACACACTTGAAGGGTCTGAGGCACATCCTCCGGAATACAAAATAAGTTGAGCATTGGTTAAAGTTCCCGGCGTAATGGTAAAATCATTTTGAGAACCTGTGGCAATGAAAGTGTACCATACTTCATTTATAGGGTTTACATTACAAGTGTTATACATGGTCATTGCCGAGGTGGCATTTTCGGAAGTGCCGTTTACACAGGCATTGCCTGAAGATACATCTATAGGGGTAGCCGTAGAACAGTTGTCGGATTGAGCGAAAATAGTGTTGCAGAAAAGAGTTAAAATAAAAAATATAACGATATTTTTCACCATTTTGAAATTTGGGTAAAGTTATTACGAAATGTTTACAAAACAGTTGCTTTTAAAGGAATAATAGAGCCATTTATCCTTTAAAATAAGAATTTTATAGAAAAATGAGGGAGAATTATTTCCAAATATTGTTTTTAATCAATTGAATTTCTGTTCCGAAGAAAAATTTAGCACTTTCTTTAAATGAATCGGTGTAATCGGAAACATAAAATTTATGTTGCGGAATTTTTTTTCTTACAGCCAAACGATTTTTGGATTTTAGTTTTTCTTCTACGGCTTGGGCTATAATGTTTGCAGAGTTGATTACGGAAATTTTATTTTGAAAAAAGTCTTTTATTTCTTTTTCTATGAGGGGGTAATGTGTGCATCCCAAAATGAGTTGATTGATGTTTTGAAGAGAAGGTTTGCTCAAGTAAGAGTGAATAATGGTTTTGCTGATATAGTTGTTAAAAAATCCTTCTTCTATCATTGGAGCGAGAAGAGGAGTGGCTAATGAACCTACTTTAATGTGAGGGTTTTTTCGCTGAATTTTCCGCACATATACTCTGGAGTTTATAGTGGCTTTGGTTCCGATAACTCCCACTTTAGCGTTGTTATTTTTTTTTACCACATGTTGCACCACAGGGTCTATTACATTGATAACATCTGCTTTTCCTTTAGCTAAATTTTTAACTCTTGAAAATGCAGCAGAAGAAGCGGAATTGCAGGCAATAACAATTATTTTTACGTCTTTTTCCAGTAAAAAGGCGGCAATTTTTTCGGAGTATTCACGGATAGCGGTTTTTGATTTTTCACCGTAAGGCAGGTGGGCGGTATCTCCAAAATAAATGATTTTTTCAAACGGTAAACGTTGATTTATGGCATGAGCCACAGTCAATCCGCCTATACCTGAATCGAATATGCCAATAGGGCGGTTGTCGAATGTTTGCAAGGGATGTTTATTTAACGGCTTTTTCTTTGGCTGCAATTTCTTGCACAACTTTTTTTTGTGCTTCGATTTCTTCTTTTTTCTTTTCTTGGTTTTTTTCGTTTTCTTCTATGTCTTTTTTAGCTTGTTCGATAGCTTTTTCCCATTCTTCAATGTTTTTTTGGAGTTTTTCTTTTTCTTTTACCAGATGTTCTTGTTCTTTTTGAAGTTTTTCAAGTTCTTTTTCCGCTTCTTTAAGCTTATTTCCGATACCGGCTTTGGTCATATTTACGGCAAAAGCATAAAGATGGTCTTTGAAAACTTTTGCTTGTTCGGGGTGTTGAGAAGAGGCTAAATAAGCACCACCCAAATCTACGGCTACAATAAGTTCTACCACGCCTTCTTCCACATCGTTTGCTTTGGCATAAACGTCAAAAGTATTGTCACCCATTGCTTTCATAGATGCATCGTCTCCAAAAAGTTCTTTTTTGTCGGAAACTTTGGCACCCATTTTTTTCAATTCGTTTTTCCATGCTTTTAATACGTCTTTTGCGGTATTTTCATAAATTTTCACGACAAAAGCATTATGACTTCCGCCTCCGATATTTTCACCTCGTTCTTCCACATTGATTTTATATTGGGCAAATAAAGAGGTAGAAAACATAAATAACAAAGCAAACAGTAAATTTTTCATAATAGTGATTTTTAGTTTAACAAATATAACTATATTTATT
>CAZLMS010000141.1:0-5869 GCA_964560645.1 uncultured Flavobacteriales bacterium
AATAAGTTCCTTTTTGTAAGTCTTCTACATTTACGTCAAAGATGTTACTTCCGTTATTTAACCGCATATTGGAAACTTCTTTTACTACTCTTCCGTTAATATCGTATATCTGCAATTGAGCATTTGCAGTAGTATTCATTTCAACGGCAAGAGTTAAATTGTTTTTTACGGGATTGGGGAAAGTAGTTAAAGAAGCTACAAAACCTTCTGTAACTTGCTCATTAAAGTCTTCTGTTGAGGTTTGCAGAGTTGTGGATTTCCATATACCTCTACCATGTACTCCGGCATATAGCGTATGCGTGTTAGCATTTCCCCAGTTGATATTTTGCTCAATTTCAAACACCGGAGCATACGGAAAGTTATTGCTTTCGTTAGACCAGCTCATAGAACCTCCGGGCGAAGAGAATGCTTTGTCAGTTGCCCATACGCCAAACTCGGTAGCAATTACCACACGGTCTTTGTCTGTTACATCAATTACGGCATCATATACCGGCATTTCAGGTAAATCTCCTTGAATGGATTCGAAGTTTGCCGTTCCCGTAGATGTTGCCGAAACAGCATTGGTACATCTGTACACATAGTCCGTAGCACCATAGTTTCCTAATGTTACAACCAAGTTTTCCGGATCGTTGGGGTCAACAGCTACACCGGTTACTACTTGGGAAGATGTAAATATGGTGGTTACACTTACATGTACCAAATCTGAATCGTGGTATAATTCGTTTAAACCTGAAATTCTAACTACTCTTCCGCTCCATGTTCCTACAAACAAATGGTTTCCGTCTTTTGAATAATCCATACAATTTACTTGTCCTCCTAATCCGGTAATTTGAATCCACACAGGTTCTTTTTCAATATTCAGTGCTTCACGAGCTATAATCACATTGCTTGAACCTTCTCCCATTGCTATTAAAGACTGGAAGGGGTCTTGAATGTAAATAGTGTCATTTGGTTGTACATCTGCCGTTAAGGTATGTTCAAAAGTTTGGTTGTGAGCATTGGAGTTTAAAGTAAGTGTTGTTCCGGCAGGGAAAGAGGTTGAAAATCTTACCATAACGGGAGTTAGGTTTGGAACAGGAGAGTTAAAAGTTACAGAAAATGTTTGATTTGTATAATCTACCGTTCCTCCCCCGTCGCCGGTTAAGTTCCCGTTTCCGTCATCCGTAACCTGCATGCTTCCGGCGGTAATGGTAATAGTTCCGGGTACTATTACGGCACCGGCATATTTAGGCGTCAAGTCCCCGTCGAAAGTTTTTTGAGTACCGTTTCCGTTTCCTACGGAAATTTCGGTGGGAGAATTGTCAAACTCCACATAAGTTTGACTGGTAGGATCATCAGGAGACTCCCATAAACGAATACGAGTATAAAAACTTCCGGCATTACAATAATCTCCGCAGATAGTTCCTCCGGCAACCCCGTCAATACCTCTGTATAACTGTTGATTATATACTGTGCTAAACCATACGTCTGTGATTTGAGAAAACTCACAATCAAAACCGTCCCCGCCGGTTACAGGTTGCCCCAATCCCGTAGCTGGATCTACTACAATAGTTCCATTATCTTGATTGCCTTCCATTACCCATCCGCTTACATCAAAAGCAATATCATAAGGTTGCGTGGTTGTATAACCTACATTTCTATCTAAAAATGTATTTCCTCCGTCCCAAGTTTGAGAAATTCCTCCATCACTTCCTATGTAGAAGACATTAGGATCGGTTGGATGAAAAGTAATCACATGTTTATCAGAATGCACATAGTAAGGTGGTGATGAAAACTCATAAGCAATTCTGGAAATATTTCCGTCCCATTTCCAAAGTTCTACCCCTCCGATAATTACAAAATTTTCATCAAAAGGAGAAACGCCAAGAGCTAAATCATAGTAACACTGTCCAGAGTTGCCATCCCAACCTCCACAAGGCTGAAACAAATTTCCGATTTCGGAAGGTTCACCTAAAAGTTTTTCCCAAGTGTCGCCCCCGTCTTTACTTCTATACATTCCTTTTATACCATATCCGCTAAACGTTCCTTGATTAAGAGTAACGCTGTTATACCAATCAGACATTAACACATACACATAATCTTGGTTGGATTTTGCTACTTCTATTTCAATTCTGCTTGCTCCACCGGGTAAAATAGAATTAGCTGCTACTAAATCTTCAAAGTCCGTACCGTTGGAAGAACGATATATTTTTCCGCTAATAGATACAAATATGGTTCCGTCGTCTTTAAAAGCAATATCTTGCGCTTCTCCGGTTTCATATATAACTGTGGGAGAGGTAAACAAAACTATAGGATTTTCCCATGTGGCGCCTCCGTCTGTTGATTTTCTCAGCCCTTTGTTTGTGGCTACATATATCTCATTGCTGTTTGCAGGATTAACCTTAATACTGTTAATTTCCGTCCATTCCAACCCTGTTTGATTAGATGACGACGGTCCTGCCACTAACGTATATGTGGAAGAGCCGGGAGCTACCTTATACAAACCGGAACCGATAAAACCACTACCACCAATACCGCTTGGCCCATCAAATGAAGAACCGGTTCCTACCCATAAAGTACCATCCGGGCCTAATTCTAAGCAAGAAACCGCAGCGTTGGGCGCATGGTCATTTAAAGGAGTCCAACTTCCTCCGGCATCTTCGGATACAAAAACTCCTCCGGAAACCGCTCCTGCATATATTTTCAGCGGATTATCGGGGTCTATTACAATAGCCCGGGTTCTTCCGCCTTGGTTTGTCGGACCTATCACTTGCCAGTTTAATCCTAATGAAGCCGCTTTTGTGGAAATTGCCTGTTGTACCTTTTTTTGTGCATTTAAAATGTCTTTGGCTTCTACTTTTCCCGTTTGAATATTTTTTCGTAATGCTGCATAGTATTCTCTGGCTTTCTCCCAACGTTGAGTTTTGGTTAAAGAAACATCTTGACTATTTGCACGGGGCACATAAACACGTTTTATGTTTGTTTTTTGAGAGGTCAGAAAAACCGCCCCTGCAATGGCAAAAATTCCTAAGGACGACAGAAATAATGACTTTTTCATATTAACTTTTTTTAACGTTTTATCAGGTAAAGATATAAAATTTCGGGCTAAATTACAAATTTTTAAAGATTGGAACACTACAAAAAATAAAAATTATTGGAAAGCCTTGTTGGTTTTTTAAGAGTTTAATTTCAGGGTTCTTTTAATCAATCGTGTTCACAAACAATCTGTAATGCCTATACATAAAATGAAAAAAGCGGCAATATAGTTTGGCTTTTTTAGGATGCTCCCGCTTTATATACGCCATGACTACTTCCCTTAGCACCTTTTGTTCCATATCTATTTCTTCAAAACTTTTTGAACAGTTGTTTCTCCGGAAACGCTCGTAATCTTAACGAAGTACATTCCGGGCGCCCATTTTTCACTGCTAATCATTATTTGCTGTTTTTTAGCCCCTGTACCCGACATCACATTGATCACTTTTCCATCTACAGAAACCACTTCTACTTGAAGTATTATTTCGTTAGAAAGTATGGTGAATGAAGTTTCCGTGGGGTTTGGATGTAATATTATGTCTAATTCTCGCAAAGTCTTAACACTTGCGGCAACTTCTTCTCCGGAATCTAATATTCCGTTGCCATTGGCGTCTCCCTCCACTTCGTTGCTGTCAATTATTCCATTTCCGTTCACATCCCCGGTTACTTCTCCTGGTCCAATAACTCCGTCTCCATTTACATCTCCGGCAATCTCGCCATTATCTATTTGCCCATTTCCGTTTATATCTCCCGCTATTTCCCCGTTGCCAATTATACAATCGTTGTTTACATCACCTGCTAAAACAGTTACGGTTAAATTTAATGTTACCAAACTATCACAACCTGCGGTATTAGTTAAAAGAGCCGTATATGTTCCCGAAGCGGCATAAGTTTGTCCTGTCGTTGACCATACATAACTGTTACATACAGATATATGTTCCTCTCCGCTATTACTATGAGTAACAATCAAATTTAACATTACTACACTGTCGCAACCTGCCGCATTGGTAAGCGTTGTTGTATAGCTTCCCGTTGTTGTATAAGTTTGCCCGTTTGCACCCCATGTATAACTATCACATACCGTAGTACTTTCAGTTGAACTTGTGGAATTGGTAATAGTCAGGTTAATTGTGATTATGCTATCACAACCTGCTACATTTGAGATTGTGTCTTTATAAATACCGGTAGCAGTCCATATATAATTACCGCTTGGAGAAATATAACTGTCGCAAGCTGCAGTATAAACCGTAGCACTTGTCATGCTGTTGGGCAATGTGTTTACGTTGCTCCATGACAAATAAGGATAGTTGTTATTAAGGCAATTATCTATATCCCAGTAATCATTGTTTCCGTTAGCTGTTTCTCCCACAAAATCCCAACCTGCATTGGTATAAGTAGTAATATTTTGCATTTGTGAGGTTGGCAAGCCTGTTCCTCCATCACTTACACTTATGCCTGAAGTAATGGTATCCCAATAACAATTTGAAGGAGGCAATCCATAATTTAAGCCGCAAAACCCTCCCATATAACTTGAATTTCCCGTAACTGCACCAACAGAATAGCAGTTTTCAATTATAGAACCATTAAAACCACAAAAACCACCGAAAGAGCTATTACAACCACTACAAGGTGTAACGGATACAGAAGCCGTAGAATAACAATTGCCAATATAATCACCGTTATCTCCACAAAAACCGCCAATTCCGATATTTCCATTGTTGCTTACAATAACAGTTCCTTCAGAATAGCATTCGGTAATATTTGAAAGATTTGAGCCGCAAAATCCTCCCACATAATTAGCTCCTCCCAAAACCGTACAATTAGTATAGCATTGAGTAATATGTGCAAACAATTTGCCGCAAAACCCTCCGATGAGACCACTGGTTCCATTCACAATTCCCGTAACGTAACAATTATTAACAATAACATTATTGTAAAGCGAGGTTAAATGGCCGCAAAAACCCCCTACATAACTGTGACCGGTAATTGTAACGTTTAATAATCCCAACCCGGTAATTGTATCAATCGTGCTTACATAGCCAAAAAATCCCACATAATCTTCAGAAGGACGATTGATATATAAACTATCTATCACATGTCCCTGACCATCATAGCTTCCCGAAAATTTTTTGACGTCGTTTCCAATAGGAATGAAACCATTACCATTATTGTAAAAATCACCTCCGGGTTGAAAATCTGCAGAAGTAAATATTATATCTGCCGTTTGCACAAAATGTTTATCCCAATAAGCGGAATTACTGCTAAGCGTATCCAAATCTGCCTTATTGGCTATTTGATAAGGATCGGAAGGAGTCCCTGACCCGCCGGAAAATTGCGCCGACAATTGAACGCTTACCATAAGAAACAAAATCGTATATAATTTTTTCATTGGTATAAATTTATGCTGTTCTTCTATCAAAAATCACGCCTTATCTTTCCACCATTTCTCGAGCTTTTTCCAAAGCTTTGGCAACACCTTCGGCTTTTTTACCTCCTGCTGTAGCAAAAAACGGTTGTCCGCCTCCTCCTCCTTCGATTTCTTTGGCTAATTCCCGGACAATATTCCCGGCATGATATTTTTTTGTTTCTACCAAATCGTTGGAAATTGCTACCGTAATATTTGGTTTTTGATTAAAAACCGATGCCAATACAATAAACGAACCGGGTTTGTTTTTCAGATTAAATGCAATATCCTTAAGCGTTTTCGGGTCCATATCCACTTTTTCTATCAACACATTGATTCCATTTACTTGCTTTATTTTGTTAGCAATGTTTTTTGCTTCCACGGAAGCTAATTTCTTATGAGCCTTTTCCAACTCTTTTTCGGTATGTGCCAATGAGTGCAGCACTTTTTTAA
>CAZLMS010000142.1:0-5865 GCA_964560645.1 uncultured Flavobacteriales bacterium
TCTCTGGATTGGTTTCTGCTCGACCATATCAACTGCCTGTTTTTAGCTTCCAACTTTTTATTATATATGTTAATATCAATGCTTTGAGGCAAGCCTTCCGTATTAAACACAAAACGGTATTTTTCTCCCATGTATAAAGGAATTTCCAACTCTTTCAATTGAGGTTTATTTTTATATGTAATTTTTGTGGTTTTAGAAGCGTCGTAACTAAAATCCGGCTTTAGCATTTCTTTGGCTGCTTTTTTATAATCGGAAGAACTTTCGCAATAATCAGGAACTTCGGTAGTTCCGGATTGAGCTAAAACCAAATTTCCGATGCCTATAAAAAACATTAATGCAATATATCGTTTCATAATCTTCTTCGTTTTTTATTTATTTAACATTTTGTTTCTCAATGCTACAATTTTATCCGACAGTACTTTCAAATCATTTTCGGTTAAATGAATTTGGTCTAAATCTACATCTTCTATCTTTTGCCCGTTCAATGCTTCAAATGACTCAAATGTGGTTTTAATATCTTTTAAATCATTGGTTAATTCCTTCAATTCTTCACTTTGATTCGGATATGCTTCCAATCCTCTGATAAGATTGTCGAGAATAACCATTTGTTCTACCAATTTTTGAGCTATTTTACTGTCTGAAAGTTGCGCACTATTGGCTCCCAAATACATTCCTTCCGTCCATGCACCTGCAAATATTAAAACGTGCATATATTCTTTTTCATTATTTTCAAGATAGTCGTCCAAACGCTCTTGCACGGTTGCCAATACATAAAGCAACGAATCGTCGTTATCTAAATTGTTTTCAAAACTTTTTACCAGTTTTTCATCGTTAAGCAAAGTGTTAATTCCCAACTCCTCTCCTACTTGTTTTACTACTTTAATATATTTTAATCCTTCTTGCGGATGTTTGTTTAACACACAATAAGCCAAATCGGCTGAATAAATTCCAAATGCCAAAGTTTTTTCATATTGAGATGAGAAAGACGAAGCTAAATCGGGGGCGGCTGTAAGTCCGTCTTGATAAGTAAGCCCCGCTCGTTTCATAATAGATGCTATTTGCAAAGGCGAGGGTAATATAAAATTTTGTTCTTCGGGAGTTTCTACTTCCACTGCCGTAGTGGTTTCGGTGGTTTCAGCCGGTTTCGATTGTTCTTCGGGTGTTTTCTGTTCACCTCCGCATGAGGTTAATAAAACTGTTGCACTTAATGAAAATACTATGAATTGTTTCTTCATTTTATTAAATTTTCAGCTAATGTAATAATTTTTTTCAATCTTCAAAGACTTCTATGTGCTTTTGCTTCATAATTAAATCTGTAAACTTCCCTTTAAAACGGGTGGCTCTCACCATGTGATTGTCTATCCAATGATAATTTCCTCCGCGGGGTTTATTCATTAAAAGGTAGTGATATTTAAACCCGTGTTTATTAAGCCAATTCTCGGTAATTTCTCTATGCTCTTCCGTTCTGGAGGTAAAGAATGTAATAATATGACCTTCTTCATACCATTTGTTGATAATATCCAGAGCGTCGGGAAACGGTTCGCAGGTTTTCATCCGCTCGGGCTCTTCGTTGGGCACGTCTTCCGTAATAGTACCGTCTATGTCTATCAAAAAGTTTTTAATATTTTCAGGCAATTGAGGGCTTAATTCATGTCCTTCTTTATCGTAAACTTTTTTAAGTTCCATGCTTACAAGATTTAGAGGCTGCAAAATTACCTGTCTGCAGAGAATATGAAAAATTTATTTTCCACAATTTCATTGATTATTCAACACTTCGTTAAGCAATTTCCGTTCACCGTTTACATACACGGTAATAAACGCATCGGTTATTCCTCTTTCTATTACTTGTTGTTTAAGTTTTTGCGCTTGTTCCAAATTGGAAAAATTACCGATGGTAAATCGTGTAATTCCGTCGTTGAGTGTTCTTTTATCAATTTTTCCCAAATCACTTAATGCCGAATAATCAAAATTATCGGGTAGTCTGTATGCAGCGATTTGCACCGTGAAAATCATTCCTTCGGAAGCCGGTTCAGGTGTAAAAGTTTCTATCGGTTCTTGTGCTTCGGTTTGTATTTCATCTTCGGCTTTTACAACGGTTGTTGCCGACAGGTTTATGGTTTCCGGTTCTTGTTGTTCAACAGTAGTTGTATCGGTTATTGACACAGATTGAGGAGCTTCGGCTATTGGTGTTGTAAAGTCAAAAGTAAGTGTTTTTTCCGTATAAGCCGACTCTTGGGTTACATCAATATTTTCTTGTTGCATAAGTGTGTCGCAGGCTACTATAAAAGTATAAGAATTTTTTAAAGGCAAATACACAACCGTTTGCTTATCAAAAACCCGACCGGCAACAGTATCGTTTTCAGTGGTAATAATTTGCAACTTAAAAGTATCCGTACTGTTTGCTTGAGCCGTAATGTTCACTTTCAAGACTCCGTGTTTATATCCCAATGGTGAAAGGTTCATTTGATAGATATCATGTTTTCCTTTTCCGCCTTTTCTTGCAGATGAATAATAACCTGTTTCACCTGAACCGCCTACAACAAAATATATGTCATCACCGGGAGTGTTAATAGGATGTCCGAGATTTACGGGAGCTGTCCATGTACCATCGGGCTGTAAGGTGGTTCGAAAAATATCATATCCTCCCATGCTGTTATATCCTTTTGAGCTGAAATAAAGTGTGATTCCATCTGCATGAATATAAGGGCAGTCTTCGTCGTATTCGGTATTAAACGGCAAACTTACCGGTTCACTCCAGGAACTGTCGGGTTGTAATTGACTCATAAAAATATCTCTGCCGCCTTTACCTCCTGGACGGTCGCTTACAAAATACATAGTTTTTCCGTCGGCAGAAATACTTGCAGAGCTTTCCCATGAGTAGGTGTTTACGGGTTCGGGGAATTTTTTCATATAGGTCCAATCTCCGTTTTTAAAGTGAGAATAAAACAAATCGCCTGTTCCATCTTCATCGCTGTAGAGATACATTACTTTGCCGTCTTGAGACAGGGAAACACATGCATTGTTGTTAAAGTCGTTGATTTTATCGCTAATGCTTTTAGGTTCTGTCCAGTATGTTTGCTTGTTGTATGCCACAAACACATCCTCAAGGTATTCTCCCGATGGAAACGGTCCGGGAACTTTGTTTTGAAGTCCGCCTTTACTTTTCTCGCCTCTGTATGTAATTATCATCATCTGTTCATCAGGAGTAATCACCGGACGATATTCATCCCATTCGGTATTGATGGAATCCATTACCAAGCGTACTGTAATATCTTCATACTTATTGGCTACCAATTCTTTCCCGTTGTTGCAGTATTCAATCCACCGGGGAATTTCTTGTTTTTTGTCGGCATTGGTTTTATTTTTATCATCCAGTGCTTGATTGAAAGCATTAATAGCATCGTCAAATCGGTAATTAATATGATAAGCTCTTCCCAACCAATAATAGTAATCTTCTATTTTCTTGGGTTTTTTGTGTAGCAGTTTTTCTAAATATTCTATAGATTTTTCTACCTCATCGGGTTTAAAAATATAGCAAATTCCCGTTCTGCGAAGCCATTCGTGTACTTCGCCGTATTTTGTCATCAATTCTTCGTAATAAGGAATCGCCTCCTCGTATTTCCCTGTTTCAAAAAGCTGATCGGCGTGTTTCAGCTTATCTTCATCATACACCTCCACTTTCTTCTGAGCATATAAAAATCCTGTCAACAGAAATATAGGAAGAATAAAAGCAAGTTTTTTCATAGTTAAATTTTGGACAAAAGTATAAATCAAAATCTGATTTCAAAAAAAATGGAAAAAATAATTGAAATTTAGCGGGAAACTCCGCCTATAATCAAACTGAAATGAAATCCTGAAAGGTTATAATTAGGGAAATCTTCAACATTTCTGCCGTTAGCTTCCCACCCGTTTTGACCAAAAGCATATAAATATCCTATTCTGCATCCTATAAGGAAGTTTTCTAAATCAAAACGTGCTCCTAAAGAAAATGCAGCAATAGGATGAGATTTTTTTAATTCAAAAAGGTTTTGTAAAGTAGATGGATTATTGATATTTAAATTTCCGGAAGCATTTCTGCTTTCCAAGCGATAAGTTACTCCGCCCGCACCAATGGTAATAAGCGGAAATAAATGAAATTTATTTTCAATCTTAAAATCATAACCTCCTGCAAAACCTCCATAGCCAAACGATATGGAAGAATTGAAATTAGAATTTGCAGCATTTTGATTTCCTCCAAAACCTTCACCTCCCAACAGTATATTGTTTATTACAGCCAATCCTGTACCTCCTCCACAAAAATAATTACCGGAAAAAGAAGGTAACCCGTTTAATGAAAGGGTTTGAGAAAAATTTCCCATCTCGGAAATCAACATTCCAAAATGAGCAAATCCCATACCCCCGCTTTGTTTGGTAGTATCCTGTGAGAAAGTATAAAATGATAGTAACACTAATAATATGCTAATAAAATACTTTTTCATATACCTTCTTTTTTTTGTAAAATTATATAAACATACTTTTTAAAGTCAAACTACTAACAAATATCACTGCTATATTGATAAAAAAGAAAAGGGGCGAAAAGCCCCCTCCCTGATAAGCCGGTTAATATTATTCTCAAAACATTTCTCGCGTGCTAAAAAAGAAACGAGCTTCTATCTGAGCATTTTCATCACTGTCTGATCCGTGTATGGCATTTTTGGCTTTAGACTCTGCATAAAGTTTTCGGATAGTACCTTCTTCTGCTTCAGCCGGGTCGGTAGCTCCGATAAGTTTTCTAAAATCTTGCACCGCATTTTCTTTTTCCAAAACAGCAGCTACAATAGGTCCGGAAGACATGTATTCTACTAACTCTCCGTAAAACGGTCTTTCTTTGTGAACCTCATAGAACTTTCCCGCTTCTTGTTGCGACAAACGGGTCATTTTCATTGCCACAATTCTAAATCCTGCTGCATTAATTTTTTCGAGGATGGCTCCCGTATGCCCTTTTTCTACTGCTTCGGGCTTAATCATCGTAAAAGTAATATTTCCGCTCATTGGTATATAATTTTTGCTGCGAAAATAACGTAAAAACGTTTCTTAGATAAAAAAAGATGGGATTAGTTTTTATTTTTTAAGGCGAAGACGAAATTTCTCTACAAGCAGATAAAAACCAAATGGAAATTTTTAAATATCCACGTCCTTCGGCAGACGAGAATCTAACCTGTCTCTCCTAATAATTGTTACCTTATTGCCTTTCATTACAATCTTCCATTTTTTTTCATCCCATATTCGCTTGGCATAACGATAGTACAGCTTTAATCGTTGCGTGGGTTTATTATCGTCTTCGTGAGCTTTGGGTTCTCCCATAAATTCATACATATATACCGCAGGATGTCCTTCCATATAATGCTCAATAATTTTAACAATTGTATTCATCACGCTATACACATCTCCTTTATTGGTTACCACATACTCCTCTCCGTCAAACTCATCGTTAATTACCCCGAAAACGATACTCACTCGTAAAATATCATCTTCTTTTCTTCCAAACCTCACTTCATACTCCATTCCGTACTTGGTAGTAAAATAATACGTTGCATACGAACGAATGACGGGGTATGTGATATCGTATATTTCCACCATAGCTTTTGAAATATGATTTTACAAAAATGTGATTTTTTTCTAAACAACTATACATAAAATGCTTAAAAGAGTTGATTTAAATTCTTCTATCAAAAATTTTACCTCTACCGCAAGTCTTTTAAGATAAAACAATATTTTTGGAGAAATCCTTAAAATCATGAAAATAAAATTCGGAACAGACGGTTGGAGAGCCATTATTGCTAAAGATTTTACCGTAGAAAACGTAGCCCGTGTTACGGAAGGCGT
>CAZLMS010000143.1:0-5840 GCA_964560645.1 uncultured Flavobacteriales bacterium
TGTTCTTGAAAAGACAACTCGGGATGTTGATGTAAGTGCCTTCGATGTGCTATTACTTGAGGAAAAACTTGTGTTATGAGGTTTTGCAAATTTTCCATAAGTTATTTCCAAAAGCCCGAGAAAATCATTCTCAGAGAAATAATTAACATTAATATTCCAAAAAGCCGTTTCAATACGTCTTGGTTTAAACTTAAAGAGATTTTGGAGCCGAAATATCCGCCAATCACAAAAGCTACAGCAATAATCAACCCGGCTTTAATGTTCAAGTTTCCCGATTTATAATAGTTTAGCGCGGCTAAAATTCCAATGGGTAACAACATTAGTCCGATGGAAGTGCCTTGAGCTTCATGTTGGGTCATTCCTGCCAAATATACTAATGCAGGAACAATAATTACCCCTCCTCCAATACCAAACATTCCGCTAAAAACACCGGCTAACATGCCAATTGCCACAAATATTAAAATATCCGTCATACTGTATTTTTTATGATTATTAGAAGTCATATCCAAATGAAAATTGCGCTACGGGTCTGTTGATTTGATAATCTTCAATACCCCACGCTACATCCATTTTTAAAAAATATCCCAACAAACGCGAACGCAGTCCGAAGCCAAAACTTGAAACAATGGGTTCGGAACGGTTCTTAAGAATTACGCGAACAGGACCGTCTTTAATAATGGTACTGTTAAAAGCATTTTCATCCGAATAGGGGGATTTTCCCGTCCACGCCGTACCTATATCATTAAACAATGTAATTTGGAAATTTTTCAAGAAATCCGACTTAATCGGTCTGCGAAAAAGATATTTGATAATGGGAAGTCTTATTTCATTGTTTATCAACACGAAGCTGTTTCCATTGCGGGTGTTTTGTATAAATCCTCGCATATTGGTTGCTACGGTTTGAAACACATAATTTTGAGAATAGTCTATTCGGGTGTCGTAGTTAAAAATCGGAGCGTCGGCTCGAGTAATCCAATTATCCAGTCCGCCTAAATAGTAAATCAACTTTGCTTGTCCGAAAGAGGTACTTGCCGCAAGTCTGGATGCTAATATCAGCTCCCTGTGAATCTTCAAATAATGTCTGAAATCTAATCCGGTAATGTATATCTCGGGTTTTAAAGAAAAATCGGTAAGAACTTCTTTACCTTGCTGCTCATATACATCGTTCATGTTTTCAAAAAAAGCTTTGGCTCTTATTCCTCTATAGAGATTTAATCCCAAAGGAATAGAGTTGTCAAAAACAAAGGCGGCTTTGGTGTTAAACCATGCAATGGAATAATTGGGAATTTCGAGATATACAGGATTGGAAGCAAGATAAATACGTTTGTCTATTCGCGGACGTGCGGTCAGTTCGATTCGGGCTACTTCATTAATGATATAATCATACTGAATTTTAAAAGACGCTGTATTCACTTTTATGTCTTGAGCATATCGTTGAATTTGATATATGGTTTCGTAATGCTTATCCCATCGTTTTTTGCGATTATCAAGCGATAAAAAATATTCGGTAGAAGAACGATTAAAAGAAAATCTAAGCCCCCCGGTAATTTTGTAGTCTTCAAAAAGATTATTCAGTTCTATTTTAACTGTAGTTCCCACTTGAGGTTTGATATAGGGTCCTCCGTTAAAATATTGATATGTTTCATTTTCATAAGCATAATTAATATCAGATTGAATGTTGGAATAGGCAAACGCCGTGTGATAGTCAAATTTTCTGGATAAAGTAAACGGTTGTTTAGGCAATCCTATCCCCGTTTGTTCAATTTCTATCGGTTTTTTAGGGTTGTCGGATACCGGTTTTCTTTGCGATTCTTCACCTGTAAAGGTGTATTTTTTAATATTAACGGGTTGGTTTTTCTTTTGCGTCGTATCTATGTATGTTAAAAGCATTTCCGGAGTAACATACGACATTTCTTCGGTTGTTGTTTTTGTATCTTCTTTCGTAGTATTCGAGCGGTTGTTTTCAGCAGATGTGTTATTCTTAGGAGAAGACGACATTCCGGATGCCATTTTCACGGGTGTTTCAAAAAGTCTGTAAGTGTGGTTTTTGTATATACTTTCCAACACATGATTTTTGTCGGTAAGCTGATGGGAAAGGATATTTCTGGAATAGTTGGTAAGCGGGGCGGTATTGGCAAAATAACGATAATGAATAGCCGTATCAATGTAAGCAATTTGACTGTCTATTTTGGCGACAAACCGGTTGATAATTCCTTTTTCGTTCGATAAGTATATAAATTCTTGAGACGATAAATATAACGGTTGATTTTCCGAAATTTTCGGAGTGTTTATGATTCTCTTAATAAGCGTCTGCCTGGAATCGGTTAAGGAATATTCGAATATATCGTAATTATTCGACAATAATTCTTGGTTTTCATTGATTTTAGAAAGGGTGTCGTTGTTTCTATTGGAAGAAAATAAGATAACCGAACTGTTTTCCGGATAATAATCAGGATTGAAGTTATCAAAATAATCATTGGTTACGGGAACAGGGTTGTTGGATATTACGGAATATAAATAAATATCGGTTTTGCCGTTTTTAACTCCCGTCAAAAACATTTTTTTTCCGTCGGGCAGGTATTTGGCTTCTAATACCTTTTCGAGTTTAAACATTTCTTTTGTAGCAATTTTCTTGTCGTCCACATTGTAAAAGTTAATAAGAATTTTTCCTTTGTTTTCGTAAATAAACGTTAATGTTTTTCCATCGGGATGCCATGCCAAAACAGGATAATTATTTTCGCTGATGCGAAGCAAACGGTGTCCGTGTTTAAAAAGGGTTTTTGTTTTTCCTGTTTGCATATCGGTTAAATAAATTTTTATTAACCCCATGTCATTAGAAGCAAATGCCATGTATTGTCCGTCCGGAGATTTCACGGGATGATAAAATGAGAGGTTTTTCTTTTTTAATTTTCTGATTTTAATTTCTTCGGAAAGTTCTTCAAACGAGTCGTTAAACACCTGCCCCCGAAATTTTGTTTCATAAAATTTTTGTGCATCCGTAATCAAACTTTGAAAAGATGCGCCCAAAACAAATAAAAACCCGCTTTCCACGTTTCTGCTAACACGGGTCATGTATAATATATTGGGAATTACATCATGTCCGTATGTATAAGCCACGTAATACCAAATAAGGTGTCCTATTTTTTTAGCCTCTTCTCCTCCCAACCTGTTGATTTTTTTGAAATTCCCTGTTTCAACCATGTCGCGGGCAAAATTTTCAATATCACTATTCCATTCGTCAGATAAAAAAGATTCCAACCCGTTAATGTACCAATCGGGCAAAGAGAGAAAAGCCCCGTTTTTAATTGCTTCTGTCCAAGAACTTCCGTAAAGCAGGTTCTGAATCATTATTTTAGCTATACCGCTTTTTACCTGACGAGACAAATCCGCATGAAAACCATTGTAATATACAAACACTTTACTGCCCAAACTATTTGAAATTCCGGCTATTTCTACGGCATCTTCTTCTTTTAATCCGATGTTGCTTTGATAAAAATGTTCTATTTTATTGAATACAATAAAATGAACTTTATCATCGGGAAAATATTTGTATTTTACCGCAAAATCATAGAGTGTATTTTGAGCTTCTCTACCCACATATTCGGCTAATTTATCACCACCGGTAGTGTAATACACATTGTATTCATCAAACTTATAATATGTCCACAAAAAATCCTCATATTGAACCCGGTTTTTGCCGAATTTTTGTTCATAGCCGGTGTAAAACTGTGCTTCTCCGTGAAAATGAATCAGAATTCCAAATGTCAATATGAACAAAAATTTTTTCACTTTTTCCTTCAAAAAGATGAATTAACAAAGGTAGAAAAAAACTTGAATTTGTAAACCATACACTTTCTCATCTAATTTTAAAACAAATGGAACTGTTTTTGCGTTAAAACACATGATGAAAAAAGTTTTTATCATATTGCTTTGGTGGGTTATGCCGTTTACGACATTCTCCCAAACTGTCACTTACGCTAAAGTCTTGGGAACAGACACCATCCCGCATGTTTGCTTAAAACCCTGTAACGTAGTAACCAACCGAAGTTTTAAATCTAGAATTGCCGAAAAACGATACAATAAACTCAAGCACGACGTGCTAAAAGTTTATCCCTATGCCAAATTGGCAGGCGAACTTCTACACAAATACGAACAAGAACTTCAAGGTATTCACTCGGAAACCATGCGAAAAGTATATATGAAAAAAGTAGAAAATGAATTAAAAGAACAGTTTGGAGATGAATTGATGAAACTTACCATAAATCAAGGCAGAATACTAATAGCATTGATAGACCGGGAAACAGGAGAAACTTCTTATGAATTGGTGGAGGAACTTCGAGGTAAGTTTTCGGCATTTTTTTGGCAAGGACTTGCCAGAATTTTCGGACATAACCTCAAAACCCACTACGACCCTTACGGCGAACAAAAAGATATCGAAAATATTGTCCAACAAATAGAATTAGGCATTTTAGTGGCTGACAATAAAACTCGCTGACAAATCTCATGTAGAAGATGCTCTTATATTCTCTATTTTTGAAAAATGACAGATGTTATTAAGCAAGTTTATACCATCCTTGAAAACGTAAAAGACCCGGAAATTCCGGTTTTATCTTTAAAAGACCTGGGAGTTATTCGCCACATAAAAGAAGAAAACGGAAAAATCATTGTGGAAATTACTCCCACCTATAGCGGATGCCCCGCCATGCATCAAATGGAACAAGATATTTTAGCAGAATTACGCAAAAACGGGTTTAATCAAGTAGAGGTAAAAACATTATTATCTCCTTCGTGGACTACCGAATGGATTACGGAAGAAGGTAAACGAAAACTGCGAGAATACGGAATAGCACCCCCAAACACCTTAACAGCAGATAAAAACTCTATTCTGGGAAAAGAAAAAACGGTAAAATGTCCGAGATGCGGTTCCTCCAATACTCAAATGATTTCACAATTTGGTTCTACAGCATGTAAAGCATTATTTAAATGCAACGATTGTTTAGAACCCTTTGATTACTTCAAATGTCTATAAAACCAGTTTATACCCAACACCCCTTACCGAAATAAGATGTCTCGGATTTTTGGGGTCAGGTTCAATAATTTTGCGCAGGTTTACTATAAAATTATCAATGGTACGCGGTGTAGGATAAACTTCCACACCCCATATTTTATCCAAAATTTCATCTCTTGAAATTACTTTTCCGGCATTGTTGTACAACAATTCCAAGATTCTCACCTCCCTTTGTGAAAGCTGATAATTACGCTCTTCGCAAATTATTTCATAAGAATAAAAATTAATCTTGCAATTTCCGATAATCACCTCTTCCGCTGTTTTCTTGGTTCTTTTAAGCAGGTTTTGAATTCTTAAAAGCAATTCCTTAGTGTGAAAAGGCTTAGTAAGATAATCATCCGCACCAATATTTAAACCTTTGATTTTATCTTCCACATCATCACGAGCAGTTAAAAAAATTACGGGAACATCTTTGTTTTTGCTTCGTATTTTCCGACATACATCAAACCCATCCATATAAGGCATCATTACATCTAAAACCACCACATCATATTGGCTAATTTTTTCAAGATGTTCTTCAGCTTCTTTTCCGTTTTCCAACACTTCAACAAAAAACCCCTCAGATTCCAAAATCAATTTTAAATTATCGGACAAGATTTTTTCATCTTCCACCAAAAGAATTTTATATAACTTACCAACCATTTGTGTAAAAAAGCCGTGTTAAAAAATGTAAAAAATCAAAAAAATAATTACATTTGTTTGTTCATCAAATTTAATAAAGTTGTTTAAAGTTTCCTGAGTAAAATTACAGTAAAAGCCAATAACCACAATG
>CAZLMS010000144.1:0-5838 GCA_964560645.1 uncultured Flavobacteriales bacterium
TTCCACGCCTATCCGAAAGAAAAAATGAATGGAAATTATATAAATTTTAACTTTGTTAAAACCAGTCCGGGCAGCGGATATGAAAACTACAATGTAAATATTTTAAGATTCCATGACTACAGATGGCAAAAGCAAAACGTTGAATAAAGAAGCTATTACCGAAGAGTTTAAAACCATTCAATCGCAAATATGCTTGGCACTTGAACAATTAGACGGTAAAGCAAAATTTACCAATGATGAGTGGACACGTCCGGAAGGCGGCGGCGGAATTACTAAAGTAATTCAAAAAGGAGACTTGTTAGAAAAAGGCGGTGTAAACTTCTCTGCCGTATGGGGAGTAATGCCCGAAGTTATCAGAAATGCCCTGAAGGTCTCCGGCTTGGAGTTTTATGCCACAGGGGTTTCCATTGTGCTGCATCCGATTAACCCGTGGGTTCCCATTATACACATGAATATCCGTTATTTTGAAATGGACGACGGCACACACTGGTTTGGCGGCGGCATTGACCTTACGCCTCACTATATTCTTGTAGAAGATGCTAAGTTTTTTCATCAATCTTTAAAAGACATTTGCGATAAACACGACATCAGCTATTATCCATCTTTTAAGAAATGGGCTGACGATTATTTCTATATTCGCCACAGAGAAGAAACAAGAGGCATAGGCGGAATATTTTTCGACCGGCTCTCGGAAGATTCCATTCATTCCAAATCTCAGCTGTTCGATTTTGTAAAAGACGTAGGCAACGTTTTCATCCCCATCTATTCCGAATTAGCCAACCGAAACCGAAACAAGCCGTATAGTGAAGAAAATATTATGTGGAGAAATTTCAGACGAGGACGATACGTAGAATTTAATTTAGTATATGACAAAGGAACTAAATTCGGATTACAAACACACGGAAGAATAGAATCCATTCTTATGAGCCTTCCCGCCGTAGCCGAATGGCCATACAATTATTATCCTGAAGAAGATACAGAAGAATACAGCACACTCCAACTATTAAAAAAGGGAATAAAGTGGGTTTAATGAGATTTATCCTTGTATCCATATCATTGTTTTTATATTTATTCGCAACTGCTCAACAGATAGTGATTAATGAGTTTTCTCAAGGTCCTTCGGGAACTAATGGCGAATACATGGAGTTGGTAGTAGTAGGGACTCCCTCTTGCGGAAACTCCAATTGTATTGATTTAAGAGGTTGGATAATAGATGATAACAACGGTGATTTCGGAAGCACTGGTATTGCTACCGGCTGTGTTCGATTCGCCAATGACCCTTTTTGGTCTTGCATAGGATACGGTTCTATTCTCCTTATATACAACGATGCCGACCCCAATCCCAATGTCCCGGCAGATGACCTTACAGATGCCAACGGAGATTGTGTTTACGTAATTCCTATAAGTTCTACATTATTTGAAAAAAATATCAGTCAGCCCAACGGGACGAACAGCACTTTTCCTACTTCCGGATTTTCTCCCGGAGGAGATTGGGTAACCATAGGTATGCGAAACGGAGGAGATTCCTTTCAAATCATTGACCCTTCTTCCGCCTCTAATCCTATATTTGTAATAAGCTACGGCGATAACTCTAATCCCTCCGGATTAAATTTTTCCGGTTCTATGTCTAATCAAGTTGTTTATTTTTCCAACAATGTTTCCGATAATCCAAACGATGTCAATAACTACACGGTAGGCTCCGTAAGCGGTGGAGATGAAACTCCCGGAACTGCCAACAACTCGGCTAACGCCTCTTGGATTGCTTCCATGAACAATAACTGCACTCCGGTTTCTTCTTTAAGTGTAGCGGAAAATATAACACCCCCAACCTGCCCTTCTACTGCCGACGGATCCATTACGCTCACCCCTTCTTCCGGCACTGCTCCCTATAATTATTTATGGTCAACCGGCAACACCGAAAATCCTTTAACAGGATTAAACACAGGAATCTACAACTACACGGTCTCCGATGCCGGCGGATGTTCCGTAACAGGAAGCGTAACACTTTCTGCCCTCGCCGGATTTAATGCCACCATATCTTCCAATGATATATCTTGTTTTGGAAACAACGACGGAAATGCTTCCGTAAGCATCATTTCGGGAAACACTGCTTTAGTATATTCATGGAACACGGGAGCTACCACATCGTCAATTACCGGACTTTCACAAGGTGCATATAGTGTTACAGTTTCCGATGCCGGAGCATGTAATGTATCTGTATTATCCACTACCATTCAAGAACCACCTGCTTTAACGATTTCTTCTACCAACTATTTGGTAGTTGATGTAAGCTGCAACGGGGAAAATGACGGAAGTGCCGTAATTGTCCCCCAAGGCGGCACTCCTCCATACACGGCTTCTTGGTCTCCTGCTCCCGGTGTGGGACAAGGAACACTTTTCCCGTCTAATATGAGTGCCGGAGCTTATACTGTTACCGTTACCGATGATAACAGTTGTACATTTATTTTCAATCTTACAGTAAATGAACCACCTCCTTTTAATGCTACTGTTACATCAACTGATGCCAATTGCGGACAAAAAGACGGAAGTGCAACAATTTCTAATATTTCCGGAGGAACTTCGCCTTACAGTTATTTATGGAATACCCCCGGAGGAATACAAACTACTGCAACCGCAACAGGACTTCAAAGCGGCAGCTATATAGTAACTGTTACAGACAATAATTCTTGTGTATATACAGAAACCGTTAGCGTTAATGACATTCCCGGACCTTCCGTAAATGTTACTACAACATCTCCTTTGTGTTATGGACAAGCTGCCGGTTCTGCTACTGCTCAAGCAATGGCAAACGGTGGAGATACCAATTTTACTTACACATGGAGCAATGGGGCTTCCGGCAATAGTGTATCCGGGCTTTTTCCGGGTAATTATTTGGTTTCTGCCACAGACGGAAACGGATGCGTAGCCATAGCCGGAGTTACCATTACACAGCCTTCCGAAATTTTATTAACTGTTTCTGCCACCGACGACCAGCTCTGCATTGGGCAATGTACGGATATTTTTATTGAGGCAACAGGGGGACAAACTCCTTACACTTATGTATGGCAAAACATTTCCAGCACACAATCGGCAAATGTGTGTCCTCAACAAAGCACCGTTTATTCGGCTTATGTAAGAGATGCCAACGGATGTCAGTCTAATTTTTACAATTTAAATGTAAATGTATATGATTCATTAAGGTTTTTAAACGTTTCTGCTAACCCTAATCCCTTGTGTGACGGGCAAAGCGTGCAGCTTTCTGCTACAGCAGACCCTTCTTCGGGAACAGGAGGTCCTTATACTTATTATTGGCAAGGAATCGGAGCGGGACAAACTCAAACTGTAAACCCTGATAATTACCCTATGTCTTCATGGTATTTTGTTTCACTATCCGACGGTTGCTCTCCGATGGCTGTTGATAGTGTGCAAGTAACTTATTACATTAAACCGTCCGTAAGTATTTCCGGCAACAACCTTACGGGATGTGCTCCCGTAACTGCCACATTCACTGCAAATATCAACAGTAATTACAACATCACGGGATGTTTATGGAGATTTGAAGACGGGGAAATCATATATGACCCCTCTTGCAGCGGAGTTTCTAAGGAATTTAATATCCCGGGAGGTAATGACGTGTATTTAACCGTTATAGAATCAAACGGCTGTCAAACCGAAGTGGCAAAACCTTCTATGGTAGTAGTACATTCCAAACCGGAAGTTAATTTCTACATGTATCCCGAAGGAAGTTTCGGATATTCAAATTACACTACCGTATTATATCCTACTGTTCAGTTTGTGGACAGCACTTACACTTTTGCTACGGCTATTACGGATTGGGAATGGACTTTCTTTGGGAACTCTGACACGTCTGGAATATTAGGTTATGCCGATATTCAAAATCCTGTTTTTGTATTTCCTTCAGATACGGGAACTTATCCGGTAAAACTGGAAGTAATTAACCAACAAGGTTGCAAATCAGACACTACTATAAACCTCATCATTACAGGTGATTTATCGTTTTACATCCCCAACGCCTTTACCCCTGACGGAGACGGAACTAATGATTTCTTCGGGCCGGAAGGAATCGGTATTGACGAAAATTACCAGTTGATGATTTTTAACCGTTGGGGACAAATGATTTGGCATAACATTTCACCGGGCGAAAAATGGAACGGTGTTGTAAGAGATTTAGGAGATGGAACAAAGTTAGCCCAAGACGGTGTGTATGTATGGAAACTAATCTTTAAAACCTCCCTATTAACCGGAGAAAGTGAACGGCGATATATCAAATACGGAATCGTTACATTGCTAAAATAAAATGTCTTACGAAGATTTTAACAATTATCTTAATAACATTCGCAGAGATTTTGCGGGAAAACCTCTGGACGAATCTTCGGTTAAACAAAATCCTTTTGATCAATTATATGATTGGTTTGACGATGCCGTAGGTGCTCAAGTACTCGACCCAAACGCCATGTTGTTAAGTACAGTGGATAAAAATCTCCAACCCAAATCAAGGGTTGTACTGCTTCGAGGAATTGAAAACGGTAAACTGTTTTTTTACACCAATTACGAAAGTGATAAAGGAAAAGAAATTGAATTTTGCCATAAAGTTGCACTCAGTTTTTTTTGGCTCGAACTCAATCGTCAGATTCGTATTGAAGGAACGGCTCAAAAGTGTGCTTCCGAAAAAAGCGACGCATATTTTGCATCACGACCGAGAGACAGTCAAATTGGTGCATGGGCATCTGCCCAAAGTCAATCTTTATCTTCCAGAGCGGAATTGGAAGAAAAATTTAAATATTACCAACAAAAATTCGAAGGAAAACCTGTTCCGCGCCCTCCCAATTGGGGCGGTTATGAAGTTTCTCCCGAAAAATTTGAATTTTGGCAAGGAAGACCCAACAGATTGCACGACCGAATTTTATACCTGAAATCGGATAACCGGTGGATAATCAAACGACTCTATCCGTAAAGCAATATCTATTAAAGCGAAACGATAATGAGGTTGCCATACAATGGTCGCCTCCCGCACCCGATACGCAAATTATTATTGTCATTCCGTCATACGCCGAAGAAAATCTTTTTCATACTTTAACCGCAATAACCAATGCTTCGAAACCACAATGCAATGTAGAAATAATTACCATACTTAATGCTTCTGAAGAAGCCTCTCTTAAAAACAAACAACTAAATGAAAATCAATATAATAAAGGTATAAAATGGGCGGAAAAACAAAACAAGGATTATTTAAAATTTTACTTTCTCCTGAAAAACAATATTCCGCCTAAACATGCCGGAGTAGGATATGCCCGAAAAACAGGAATGGACATTGCTCTTCAGCGATTTCTTCAAGTTAAAACCGACGGACTTATTGTTTGTTTAGATGCCGATTCTTTGTGTGACGAAAATTATTTAACAGAACTGGAAATAATTGCCCGAAACCCGAAAATAAATGCTTTCAGTATATATTTTGAGCATCCCATAGAAGGAAATGATTTTGACGAAAAAATATATCAATCCGTTATTTCTTACGAGTTACATTTACGGTACTATAAAAACGCCCTGAAATTTGCTCGTCATCCGTTGGCAATATATACCGTCGGTTCGTCTATGGGAGTACGGGCTTCTGTATATGCCAAGCAAGGCGGAATGAACAAAAGAAAAGCCGGCGAAGATTTCTATTTTCTTAATAAAGTAGCTGCTCTCGGCGGATTTCACGAGCTTAATACGACAAGAGTTATCCCGTCCCCGAGAGTTTCAAAGCGGGTTCCTTTCGGAACCGGAAAAGCCATTGCAGATTTAATAAAAACCGATTCCACAACTTATTACACATAT
>CAZLMS010000145.1:0-5824 GCA_964560645.1 uncultured Flavobacteriales bacterium
TCAATATACTTATCTTCCATATTAAAGTTAAAACAATTTAAAGTCGGGCAAATGTAAAACAACAAGATTTATGAAAAATATTAAAATTATAGAAAATAATTCCGAATTGGGAGCCGGCACACGAGGGGCTTCTCTGGGTATTGAAGCTATAAAATTGGCTTCTTTAAAATTAAATAGCAATTTCTTTTACGGAAAAATTACCGAGAAAGTAGTAACACACAACGAACTCCTTTTTGCTCCCAATAAATATAAATATGCCAAAAGAATAGACGGGATAGCCCGGGTTTATCAAAACCATTCGGCTAAAATAAAAAAGCTGTATGACGGAAATCCCATGATAATTTTAGGTGCCGACCACTCCGTTGGCGGAGCTACCGTTGCCGGATTGAAACTGGCAAATCCCGATAAAACAATCGGTGTAATTTGGATTGATGCTCACGGCGATTTGCATTCACCTTACACTTCACCGTCCGGAAACATTCACGGAATGCCGCTTGCAATTGCACTCGGCGAAGACAATAAAGAATGTGCCGTAAATTCGATAGATAAAGAAACTGAATATTATTGGAACCTTTTAAAAGAAATCGGAGGCATTTGCCCGAAAATACATCCCGAAAATTTGATTTTTTTCGGGGTTAGAGATACCGAACCGCAAGAAGATGAACTGATAAACCGATTAAACATTAAAAACTTTAAAGTGGAAGAATGCAGGCAAAAAGGGTTGGAAAACTGTGTTCAAGAAGCTCTTACAATGCTTAATGATTGCGACTTAATTCATGTATCTTTTGATGTGGACAGCATGGATACAAGTATTTCCGTGGGAACCGGAACCCCCGTACCCGGCGGCTTTTATTTAGAAGAAGCTAAAAACCTAATTACCAAACTTATACAACATCCTAAAATAAACACTTTTGAACTGGTTGAAGTAAATCCTTTGTTAGATACCAACAACAAAATGGCAGAAGTTGCTTTTGAAATTGTAGAAACGGTTTATCAAATATTTGAAAAGAAATAAAAATGATTGAACAAAAAATAGCGAAGGAAGTTAAAAAATTTATAGAAGAAACTGTAAATCAACCTTTTGAAGAAAAAGATATTCAAATTCAAAAAACACGTAAAGATTTTGAAGGCGATATTACCTTAGTGGTTTTCCCGTTAGTGAAAATGCTTAAAACTTCTCCCGAAAAAGCCGGTGAAATTATCGGAAAGCACCTTAAAGAACATATAAATGAAATAGAATCTTTCAATATTGTAAAAGGATTTCTTAACTTAACGGTAAATGCCGATTATTGGAAAAACCGGTTGAAAGAAATATCTTCTAATGATACATTCGGTTATGCTTCGCAAAAAACAGGGAAACAAATTATAGTGGAATATTCTTCTCCCAACACTAACAAACCCCTGCATTTAGGACATATAAGAAACTGTTTATTAGGTTATTCTGTATCCGAAATTTTAAAAGCTAACGGACATGACGTTAAAAAAGTCCAAATAATCAACGACCGCGGAATACATATTTGCAAATCCATGTTGGCATGGAAAAAATGGGGAAACAGCGAAACTCCCCAAAGCTCCGGTATAAAAGGCGACCATCTGGTAGGAAAATATTATGTGGAATTTGATAAACATTACAAAAAAGAAGTAGAAGACCTTTTGCGAAAAGGATATTCTGAAGAAGAAGCTAAAAACAACGCTCCTCTACTGTTGGAAGCTCGAGAAATGCTCAAAAAATGGGAAAGCGGAGACAAAGAAGTCCTCGAACTCTGGAAAATGATGAACAGCTGGGTGTATGAAGGTTTTGATGCTACTTACAAACGCTTGGGAGTGGATTTTGATAAAAACTATTACGAATCGGAAACCTATTTGGAAGGTAAAAAATATGTATTGGAAGGATTAAAAAAGGGCATTTTTTATCAAAAAGAAGACGGTTCGGTTTGGTGCGATTTAACCGACTACGGATTAGACCATAAACTTTTATTGCGGTCGGACGGAACCGCCGTGTATATTACTCAGGACATTGGTACGGCTATTTTGCGGTATAAAGATTTTCCCAACATGTCGCAAATGATATATACGGTTGGTAACGAGCAAGATTATCATTTCAAAGTTTTGTTTCTTATTTTAGAAAAATTAGGTTTTGAATGGGCTAAAGAATGCTATCATCTTTCGTACGGAATGGTAGATTTACCCACCGGCAAAATGAAATCGAGAGAAGGAACCGTGGTAGATGCCGATGACTTAATGCAAGAAATGCACGACACGGCTCGTGAAAAAGCATTGGAACTGGGAAAAATAGAAGGTTTGTCGGCAAAAGAACAAGAAGAGTTGTTTGAAACCATTGGAATGGCTGCTCTCAAATATTTCATCTTAAAAGTAGACCCCAAAAAACGTATGTTGTTTAATCCCGAAGAATCGGTAGATTTTAACGGAAACACCGGACCTTTCATTCAATATGCACACGCCAGAATATCATCTTTATTAAGAGCTGCTCAACCCGAAAATTTGAATTTTGAAACTGTTCATATTACCCCGCAAGAAAAAAATATCATTAAGCATCTGTTGGAATTTCCAAACATCGTAAGCGAAGCCGGAAAAGAATACAATCCTGCTCTAATTGCCAATTACACTTACGATTTGGTAAAAATGTACAATCATTTTTATCAGTCTCATCCTATCCTGAAAAATGTAGATTCCGAAACACAAAATTTCCGGCTTTTACTCTCCCGGGAAACCGGAAAAGTTATTCGCAATGCAATGGAATTACTTGGTATTAAAGTACCTGAAAGAATGTAAAGAGTAAGGAATACCCTTACTCTTTTACAATTCTGTAAAATCCCAAACTCTTATTTTCTTCTCCGTTCAATTCTACTACATAAACTCCTTTGGTTAAACTGCTTATTAACAAGTTTGTTTGCATTACACCATTTGTGTTTTGCTGAAAAAGGAGTTTACCCGAAATATCAAAAACTTTTACCGAATAAATCTTTTCGGAAGATTTAATCATTAATTTATCCGACACAGGATTGGGATACAACTCCACTTGACAAGCAGAAAACACATTCTTTACATTAACGGTTAAATTCAACGAAGAAGTCTTCCAAACACCTCCCCCCCCTGTAACAACATATAAGTCGGTATTGTTGTTGGGATTAAAGAAAACTCCGTTAATATATGTGTGCTTCAATCCTTGTCCTATGTTATTCCAATTATTTCCTCCGTCTTCAGTAAGATACACTCCTTGCTGATACCCTGAAAAAACCCGGTATTGCATAGAAGCTGCCACGGCAATAACTTGCTCGTTTCCAGGATGAATATCCAAATCCAAAGGAAACGGATAATCCAAAATTTTGTTCCAACTGTCGCCGTTGTCGGAAGATTTATATACACCTCCTGATGTGGGCCAATCGAAATTATCGGTAATTGCCATATAAATATTGCCGGAATTGGTAACAACCAAATCCATCACATCTCCCGAAGGAGCATTTGCAACGGCACTCCAATTTTGTCCGCCGTCGGTAGATTTATATAATGAATTACCTCCCGCTCCTCTGTGATTGGTTGCCGCATACAATTCTTGATTATTAGACGGGTTAATGGTTATTTTCCAAATCCATTGAGCATCATTTCCCAATCCGTTATTTACGGAAGTCCATGAGTTTCCGATGTTGGTTGTTTTATATATCCCGTCATAATACACGGCTGCATACAAAGTTCTGTTTCCCGCACTTCCGCTCGATTTATCCAAAGCAATATCGCAACGCCCCGTAAATACACCGTTGGTAATATCCGTTTGGGTTACTCCTTGGTCATTACTAAACACTATTCCTCCTGCAGAATAATCTTCCAAGTATCCTCCTTGAGAGCCTTGCCAACGACTAATATACAAATCTCCGTTATCAGGGTCTATTTCTATTTGTTTAATGCCGTCCGCTCCTTCAATAGAACCTATTACAGGATCCATAACGGGATCTAATCGAATAAACGTTTGAGCATCATCATCACTTCTGAACAAGCCCATATCATCATATCCGAAATATATTCTATTGGCATTCACAGGGTCAAAAGCAATAAAATCGGTATTCATCAGCTCCAATCCGTTGCCTTTCCATGCATTACTAACTTGTGTAGTGTATATTTGATTGTAATTGTATCCGCTGTCGTTACTCAAACTGATATATACATTTGTATAAGCTACTTTAGCCGGATTTGACGGCGCAAAAGCAATATCATGTGCATAAGGATCTACAAAAAAAGCTGTATCCATCCATCCTTGACCATCAGGCATATAGATATAATCCCACACCGGATTATTGGCATCCGCATCCCATGTTTCATAAATTGCCGCATCATTCCAATTACTTCCCCGCGCAGGTGAAATTAGCAATCTTGCACCATACGAAGGATCTATGTCAAATTTCCAATAGTCATAGAACATAGAGTCCAATTCATCATACTTAGGTAAATCTCCCGTAATATCAACCCATGAATCGCCTAAATCGTCGCTGCGGAACACTCCTCCGCTAAAAGTAGTGGAATCTCCGGGAGTTCCGAGCGTTTTTACCGTTAAATATAACACAGGCGCTCCCCAAAGCCATGTTTTTTTGAGGATATGGCAATTGGTATGCGGAAGTCCGTTGTTTTTAGGTTGCCAAGTTTGTCCTCCGTCATCGCTTCGATAAATTCCCTTGGTTGTACTTATTAAAATCGTATCCGACTGATGTATAATGATAGAATGAATTGCCGTGGAATCGGGCATTCCTACGTTTAAAGAATCCCATGTAGTTCCGCCGTCGATGCTTTTAAACAGTCCTATTTTGCCTTCATATCCCGGAAAAGGCAAGTAATCTGCATAAGCTCCGTCTGCCCTGTCGCCTATTCCCATAAATATAATATTGCTGTTGGAAGAATCTATTGCTACCGTGGAAATCATTGTAGGTTCTTCGTTGATGTATTCTACGAAAATTTCTTGCCAGTTAGCTCCTCCGTCCACAGATTTAAATAAACCTTCGCCCGTACATAAATACACAATATTTGCATTTTGAGGGTCAAAAACTATATCGTTTATCCAATACACATTGGCGGTATAATTTCCTTGTGCCAGATTATTATTGATATTTTGCCAAGTTTGCCCGCCATCGGTAGATTTAAAAACACCTTCAATATCTCCGCCCGTATAAATAATATCCGGATTAGCCTGATGAAATTTCACTACATGCAAATCGCTCCCTCCTCCGGGACCGATGTTTTGCCATACGATTTGAGCTTTTACATGCCCTAAGAACAGGCAAACAATTATAAACACATAAATTTTCTTCATGATATTTTTTACACAAAAGTATTTTACATCTGTGATTTAACCAAATTTTTAAGAATGATTTTTGTTACTGTTATCATTTTTTATTCAAAAATTTTTTAATATTTTTGACCCACTTGTTAAATACTGACTTTTCTATTGTGGAACCAAATAATCTTTGTATTATGGCAAAAATGAATACCACAAACTATTTGTCATTATCAAACAATCTCTTCTCCTATTTTTCTAATTCAATTAAAAAATACGGACTGTTTCTTTTGCTTTTTACAGGTGTTTTAAGTGGTGAATGTCAAGTGCAAAAAGGCAATGATATTGAAGGTATGGCAACAGATGATTCTTTCGGATATTCGGTAAGTATGCCTGATGCTAATACCATAGCTATTGGTGCTCCTTGGAACGACGGAAACGGTACAGATGCCGGGCATGTACGTGTATATACATGGAACGGAAGCAATTGGGTACAAAAAGGAACAGACATTAATGGAGAAGCTGCTAATGACCTTTCGGGCT
>CAZLMS010000146.1:0-160 GCA_964560645.1 uncultured Flavobacteriales bacterium
CTTGCGAAGTAACAAACTGTTCAATATCGGCAGTTGCCAAATTAGGTGCAACGGTTATTATTTGCACTTGGTTGTTCGTAATGTCGGGAACAGAACCCAGGTTAATAGTTTTTAGTGCATAAATGCCTCCAAAAATTAGGGCAATTACAAACAATAAAAC
>CAZLMS010000146.1:170-5802 GCA_964560645.1 uncultured Flavobacteriales bacterium
TACAATGATAAATTTTTGCTTTATCGAAAAAGCAATGATTTTGTTAATCATAATAAAAAGATTTAAACGGTAAACAATCAGGATTTAAAAAAATCCGTGTTGAGATTAAGAGAGGAAATTATACCGTTTGTGTAGGAGGTCGCCAAACAGCGTTGGTTATCTTATCCGGTGTGTAATAATAATATTCGGCATATAGATTAGATATGATTTCTTTCACTTGAAATTCTATCATACCAAAAGCAAAACATGCGGTTACTTGACAACATTTGCAAATGCAAAAAGGCGAACAAGACTCCTCATTTTCACTTTGTTGTTGATGCTTGTGAGGAATAAATTCAAATACTGAATCGTGGTGTATTTGGGCCAAATTACTGTCGGTACACGGGTAAACATTCAGCACAACAATATATAAAGCGAATATGAACGAAAAAATCTTCATTGAAGCAAATATATACTATTTTTAAAAGAGTTGAATACAAGAATCGTTTCAGTAAAAAAGTAAATTTGTATAATCTTAAAATCATTAAAAATGGAAAAAGAAAAACCGGAAGGCGGAGAAGTTTGCCAAATCGGTGTGGAAGGGATGACCTGTTCCAATTGTGCCAAAACCGTTGAAAATGCTCTAAAAAAACTGCCTTTAGAAGATATACGGGTAGATTTTGTGTCAAAAGAAGCACAATTTAAAAACCCTTCTCACATTCCGCTTTCTGAAATAAAAAAAGCCATTGAAAAAGCGGGATATAAAGTAATCATTGAAGATAATCAATCTGCATCAACAAAAAAACGATATTCTCCACTCTTTCTTAAACTTGTATTTTCTGCCATATTTACTTTTCCTTTGTTGCTGCACATGTTTGTTCCTGCCTCACATTGGCTTAACAATATTTGGCTGCAATTCTTCTTGGCAACGCCCGTATATATCATAGGAGCCATGCATTTCGGAAAAGGTGCTTACCATGCGCTGAAAATGAGAAACACCAATATGGATGTTTTGATTATCATCGGTGCCTCGGCAGCTTATTTTTACAGTTTATACGGAGCTTTGTTTTATCCGCACGAACACCGTTTTTTGTTTTTTGAAACCGCAGCTTCCATCATATCCATTGTACTTCTGGGAAGCTACATAGAAGAAATTTCCGTGAATAAAACCACCCAATCCATAGAGGAACTTAAAAATATCCAACCTCAATACGGCAAAAAAGTAGAAATCACAAGCGACGGAAAAATAGAAATCCGGCAAATTGATGTAAAAGACTTTAAAAAAGGAGATGTTTTTTTAGCTGCCCAAGGGGATGTAATTCCGCTCGACGGAGTTGTTTCCGAAGGAGAAGCTTGGGTAAACGAAGCCATGATTACAGGCGAAAGCGAACCTGTGTACAAAACCGTAAATGATAAAATTATTGGAGGAACCATTGTAGAAAAAGGAAACCTGAAAGGCATAGTAGAAAGCACCGAAAATGAAACAGTGCTTAACCGCATCATCAATTTAGTAAAACAAGCACAAAGCGATAAGCCTCATATTCAGCGGTTAGGCGATAAAGTGAGCAGCATTTTTGTGCCTGTAGTAGTTTTCATTGCGATAACTACTTTTATTGTATGGAAAATTATTCTAAACGCTCCCGTGGAAGAAGCCATGCTAAACGCTATTGCAGTGTTGGTGATTTCATGTCCTTGTGCCATGGGACTGGCAATTCCCACTGCCGTAGTGGTAGGTCTCGGACTGGCTGCCAAACGCGGAATTCTTATCAAAGGAGCTTCCACCATAGAAGAATTTGCCAATATAGAAACAATTGTATTTGATAAAACCGGAACGCTTACTACCGGAAACTTCACCATTCGGAAAATAGATTGCTTAAACAATGACTCTCAATTAATTTACAACATCATTTATTCATTAGAACAACATTCGTCTCACCCTATAGCACAATCCATTATCAACTTACTGAAAAACAAAGCAGAGGTCCTTCCTCTAAAACAACTTCAAGAAATACCGGGAGAAGGCATTTCGGCATACTATGAAAATGACAAATGGTATCTCGGAAAAAGCAAAACCGGAACTACGGAAATTGAATTATATAAAAACAACGAATTGATGGCTAAAATTGAAATTTACGACGAAATAAAAAAAGATGCCCGAAAAGTTATTCAATATCTGAAAAGTAAAAATATTGAAGTAGTTTTGCTTAGCGGAGACAACCAACGAAAATGCGAAATGCTTGCTCAACAGTTAGAGATTGATAAAATATATTTCGACAAAAAACCCGATGAAAAATTTACCATTATAGAACAATTGGTAAAAACAAAAAAAACAGCAATGATAGGAGACGGGATAAACGACGCTCCCGCTTTGGAAAAAGCTCATGTTTCCGTTTCGTTTTCCGACGCCACTCAAGTTGCCATCAACTCCGCTAAAATTATTCTTTTGCAAAAAGATTCACTTATAGGCTTACAACAAGCTCATCACATCGCTTTGAAAACTTATCAAACCACTAAACAAAACCTGTTTTGGGCGTTTTTTTACAATGTGCTGGCAATTCCCATAGCCGCCGCCGGATTTTTAAGCCCTATTATTGCCGCATTTTCTATGGGTTTTTCAGATGTAATTGTAGTAGGAAACTCCTTACTTTTGAAGTGGAAAAAAATTGACTGACACTCCACACATATTATTCCTTTGCAGTTGGTATCCGAACAAATACGAACCGACCGTTGGCAACTTCGTGAAAAATCACGCCAAAGCCGTTTCGCGTTTTTGTAAAGTGTCGGTACTTTATGCGCATCCCAACGAAAACGTAACCGGCTACCAAATAGAAACATTCTCCGAAAACAATAATTTAAACGAATATTTGGTGTACTATTCCGCCAATAATAAAAAAGACAAGATTTTACGACGATTTAAGGCTTACAAAAAAGGGTTGGAAAAAATAGAAACAGAACAAGGAAAAATAAATTTAACACACCTGCATGTTTTATATCCTGCCGGGCTTTTTGCTTATTACTTAAAAGAAACCAGAGGCATTCCATACGTAATCACTTTTCATTGGTCGGGATATTTGCCCGAAGCCAACCTCTTTTCCCGGCTCTCCTCTTTCAGAAAAGCACTCAGTATATTCGTAACCCGCAAAGCACGAACGCTTCTTCCCATCTCCAAAAAACTCAAGAAATCATTGGAAGCCTGCGGCATAAAAGGTAAATTCAAAATTATTCACAATGTAATTGACACCGAATTATTCAAACCCGCATCTGCTAAGAAACCGCACGACAAAATACGGCTACTGCATGTATCGAACATTAAGGAAATGAAAAACGTGCAGGGAATTATTCAAGCAGTAGTGGAATTGAGTAAAAAACGAAACGATTTTTCTCTTACCATTGTTTGCGAAGAAAATTATGAAGTTTTAAATAAATCCGTAGCACTCGGTAACCACCAAAATTTAATAGAAGTTGTTCCGCCTGTATCACAAACCGAAGTGGCAAGTTTAATGCAAAACAGCGACATTTACGTACATTTCAGCAATTACGAAACTTTCGGACTTACTCTTCTGGAAGCGTTATCTTGCGGAATTCCTGTTATTGCCACACACACCGGATTGGTGGAAGAGTTTAATATTGAAAAATTCGGGAAAATTGTGATTAAAAACAACATCGAAGATTTAAAAAGCAAACTCAACTGGATGCTCGACCATTACACCTCTTTCAATCCTTCTGCCATGCACAATTTTGTAGAAGAAAATTTTTCATACAACGTTATCGGTAAAAAATATCTCGATACCTATCAAAAAATAATTCACCCTTAATGAATTTGATATTTTCCAAAACTTTTGACAGTCTGAAAAACAACTGGAAAAACGGCGCATTTTATTTAATACTCTCCGCCGGCATCTCCAAGTTTTTTGCTTTTGTCATTAACATAATATTGGCTTCCAAATTGGAAATTTCCGAATTTGGAATTGTAAGTTATCTTACAAGTTTACTGGCTCTTTTGGCTACTATATCCGGCTTGGGACTGCATAAAGCCTATCTGCGTTATGCCGCCATACAACCCGAATCGGAACAACTGTTTTTCGGCTTGGCTTTAGGTATCGGAAATTTATGGAATTTGCTACTCTTTGGCGTGTTTATTTTATTAGCTTTTTCTCTCCAATCATGGTTTTTAAAAGATGCTTTCCCTTATTTACATCAGATACTGCTCCCTTTCATCAGCTTATATCTCTACGAACTATCTTTAAATCGCTTCCTGCTCCGCAAAAAAAACAAAAAATATGCTTTAACGGAAGCTTTAAGATTACCTGTAATTTCAGCATGTTTATGGATTGTTAATCAACTAAATATCTCTCTTTATTTTCTAATATTCGGAGGAATTACCTTCTTGTTTTCCGTAAATATTTTCCCGAAATTTAAAACCATCTGTTTTTCCCTCAAAAACTTAATGACTCAAAAACCGCTGTTAAGGTACGGCATCAATAGTTCGTTATCGGGAGTAATTTCTCAAATTATGTACACTACCGATATTTTCATGCTGGGAATTTTGCTTCAAGATTCCGAAGAAATAGGCCTCTACAAAGCGGGAATAATGATTCCGCTCAGTTTTACATTCATTTCGCTGGCTTTAGTCAATGCCCGTTATGCCGATATCGCCGGAAATTATCAAAACAAAACCATACTAAAATCGCTTGTTAAACATATCACCTATACCGCTTTTATCATTGCTTCAACGGTTTATATTCTGCTGTTTTTCTTTAGAAAAGACCTTATTTTATGGTTTTTCGGAGAAGAATTTACAGACAGTCTGAAAGTTTTTTTACCTGCCGCGTTTACCATGTTTGCCGCTTTAACATTACGCGTGCCTTTCGGCAATATTTTGGCTGCTGTCGGCAAAACCCATTGGAATTTTTACATTTCCCTTGCAGGGTTAATCTTAAATATCTTGCTCAATTATTGGCTTATACCTTCATTTGGAATATACGGAGCTTCCATAGCTACCTTAACATCGGTAATTTTTACCGGTTTGGCATCTTTTACGGCGTGGAAAATATATTTATCGAAAATTTAATCTCCTCAATCAAAAATCAATTGTTAATGGATTTCTCAAAGAGAGGGAATAATATTTGCAAGAAATTACGTTATTCGCAAAAAATCAAACTTGAATGAAATACGTCACGGCGTTCGCAGCAATTGTGTTTTTTTTCTTTGCTGTTTCTGCACAAGAATTTTGCAACGAAATAAGCAATAAAAAAGCTATTCAATTGTATAAAAAAGGAACAGATAAACACAACAAAAAAGACAAACGAATGGAATATTTGAGAGAAGCGCTGGAATTAGAACCCGGTTTTGTGGAAGCCAATTTTGTTTTTGCGGAAGAATTGGTAAAAACCATCAATTACAGAGGCGGGAAATACACTTCTACCGAAAAGTACTTTCAAAAAGTAATTGATTTATGCCCCGATTATCATTCAGATCCTTATTATTACTTGGCACTCATTCAGTTCGATAAAGGTAATTACGACACTGCCATTGATTTATTTCAAAAATTCATGAAATTTCAAAGCGACAATGATGACGCTTATGCGCGGGACTACGATAAAAAATATCAGGACGCCAAAGAAAGCATCCGCATTGCCAAATTTTACCGCGA
>CAZLMS010000147.1:0-5797 GCA_964560645.1 uncultured Flavobacteriales bacterium
ACAATGCAGATTTATATAACGAAATAGGGTTAAAATATTTTGAATTAGGCGAATTAACCAAAGCCGAAGAATACTTTGTAAGAGCTATGGAAATCGCCCCTCAAAATCCTAAATATTGTTACAATGCGGGAACTTTAATGGCTATGCAAAACAAACTTCCGGAAGCCGTAGATTATTTCACAAAAACCATTCAGCTTGACAATAAATACACCGATGCTTATTACAACCGTGGAAAAGCCTATGCCGATTTGTCAAAGTTTGAAGAAGCTATTCAAGATTTTACTACCGTTATTCAGCTAAAACCCGACTATGCCGCAGCATATAACAACAGAGGCGTTGCAAAAAATATTTTTTTGGAAGACAAATCAGGATGCGAAGACATTAAAAAAGCAATGGAATTAGGGTCTGTAAGAGCAAAGAAAACTTATGAAAATTGGTGCGAATAATATATTAAAAAAGACAATTATCTTTTTGTTAAGCACTTGGGGATTATCTCTCCATGCACAATTTCAAGTAAACGGCAATGCCGACAGTTTAAGTTGTGAATGTTTTTTATTGACTCATGCCATTAATAACGAAAACGGCTCGGTGTGGTATAAAAACACCATTTCGCTTACCGATACTTTCGATGCTGTTTTTTCGGTATATTTAGGAACAGAAGATGTATGGGGCGCTGACGGAATAGTATTCGCTTTTCAACAAATGGGAATTACCGCTCTTGGTGGAGACGGCAGCCCGAAAGGTTTTAATGGAATATCGCCTTCTGTAGGTGTAGGTATAGATACTCATGACGGTGCTCCGAACGATATTCCGGAAGACCATTTGTCTGTTTACACCAACGGAAATACTACGGTAGATGCAGCCGGTCCCGTACCGGCACTTTCCAACGGAGGAGATATTGAAGACGGGCAATATCACGAACTTCATATTTTTTGGGACCCTGCCACCACTACACTGTATATTTATTTTGACGGAGTATTGAGGTTGACCTATACCAATGATATTATTAACAATATCTTCGGTGGAAATCCTAATGTGTATTTTGGTTTTACGGGTGCCACCGGAGGACTAAATAACGAACAACGCTTTTGTATAAAAAACACGGCAGATTTTGATGTACAAAATTTTTGCACCGGCTCTCCAACGGAATTTACTAACACTTCTAACTTTCTTTTTGACAACAATATTACGTATTCATGGGATTTCGGAGACGGTAATACATCTTCTCAAACCAATCCTTCTCATAATTACAATACTTCGGGAAATTACACCGTAACTTTAGCTGCAGAGGATTACAGAGGCTGTCAGGATACCATGATTAAAATCGTAAATATATACGAAGCCGGGCTTACGGTTACGGCTGCTCCCGATACGCTTTGCGGAATAAATCAAGCTCAACTTTCTGCGGTTACTACTACCGACTACGAACCGAGTTGCTATTACTATCTCTCCCTTTCTGATTTATGGGGCGACGGATGGGATGGTGCAAGTTTAGACGTGTATGTAAACGGACAACTTCAGCAAACTTTTGCAGCTACCGATTTCGGTTTTAGCGGAACTCCCACTACCGAAACCGATTCAATTTTACTTGTCAACAATCAAACGGTTACACTAAATTACAATTCCGGTAGTTATGAATATGAACACTCTTATTCGTTCTCTGATTTTGCAGGTAATATATTATTTTCCGACGGACCTTCTCCCGCCACCGGAAATGTTTATACCACCACTGTTACTTGTCCTCAAAACAATACAGTATCCGTGTCTTGGCTGGAAACCTCTTATTTAGACAATCCCAATTCTTTCTCTCCGATTGCCAATATTTCTGCTACACAAACTTTTCATGTAACCGTTACACATTCTTTTGGCTGTGTGCTTACAGATTCGTTGGAATTGGTTTACAAAAACGGCGACAGCCCGGGATTGGATAATGAAGTTACATTGTGTTCTTCGTCCGACAGTATTTTTATGTTGGATTCTTTAAAGGGAAATCCTGTAAATTACGGTGTTTGGTACGATTCAAATAACAATATTACAAATGGTTATTTCAATCCTCAAGTTCAATTGTCCGACACGTTTTATTATGTAATATCCGGTCCGAACGTATGTGCGGATTCTTCTGCGCAGCTAATTATTCATGTAGAACCGCAACCTTTTGCAGGATTAGACAATGTAATTGATGTTTGTGAAAATACAGTGGCTTTTGCTCTTTTTGATTCTTTACTTGGAAACCCCGACGCCGGCGGATATTGGACGGATTCGTTATTTAATCCTCATACGGGAATATATCAACCGGGTTCTGACACTTCCGGTAATTTTTATTACATTGTAAACAATGTAACTGTTTGCCCTTCGGACACAGCATCTGTATTAGTCAGAGAAAGACCGTTGCCGCAGGTGGTTTTACTTGAAACTAATCAAGTAAGTTGTTTCGGTTATTCTGATGGGCAAATTTCGGTTCAGGTAACAGGCAATACACCTTTTTCATATCAGTGGAATATCGGACAGCAAAATGATGTTGTGCAAGTAGGAGCGGGAATATATTCCATTACCGTAACCGATAAATACGGCTGTCAATCTGCAGAAACAATTTCCGTAGCCGAACCTCCGCCGTTGAAGTTTGATAGTATTCAAACTCTACCGGCTACCTGCAAGAATACTTGCGACGGGCTTATTGCACTTTATTTTTCCGGAGGCACGCCTCCTTATTCCGTTCTATGGAATTTTAATGACACCAATGCAACTGCCAATCAATTATGTGAAGGAATTTATGGAGTAACCGTAACAGATGCACACAATTGTATATTGCAAAATGATACTTTACAAGTATTTTCCATTGACAGCTTAAATGCTTCGTTCATATATGCATCGGAAAATTATATAGCCCCTGCCGATATTGTTTTTTACAACACCACTACGGGAAAAGATAGTGTTACGCTTTATTTTTGGGATTTTGAAGTTGCAGAAAGTAATGAAGAAAACCCTCAAATAACATTTTCCGATACGGGAAGATATGAAGTTGTGCTTACGGTTCAAAATAGTAGGGGGTGTACCGATACTGCTATGCAAATCGTCTATATCAAAGGGGAATCATTTATTCAGATTCCTAATGTTTTTTCTCCCAATAATGACGGGCTAAACGATAATTTTTTAATAAAAAGCTATGGTTATCAGATTGAAAATATAATGATATACAACCGGTGGGGAGAAAAAATAAACGAACTTTCCGGTGTAAATATATGGGATGGAACTGCTTTCTCGGGAAGGGCTGTACCTTCCGGAGTGTATTATTATGTGCTGGAAATCAAAGATGTATTAACAGGGGATAAACAATCGTTAAAAGGTTATGTACAGTTAATTAAGTAAATTATCGGATGAAAAAAAGGAAAATTTACGTGTTAATTGCTTTATTGGTTACAGCAGCTTGCAATACAAACGAAACCAATAAAAAACAGCCCGAATCGACAGATTTTCAGCAGAAAAAAGCACCAATGTTGAGCAAAGCGTTAAAGACTCATTCGGGATATTTTTTAAAAAATCAAGTTTTGCCGGATTCCGTTCATGCAATTTTAAAAATTACATCGTATGAAGACTTTGATAAATATTTTTCGGCGGCAACTACTCAAGGTTCGCATTTTGAGATAGATTCCGGTTTCTTTTCCGATAATGTGATATACGGAATTGTAGAAACAGCTTCGGATACTTTAAAAAAAATCAATTTACTTTCTTTAGAAGATAAAGGACATACGCTTGTGGTTACGTATGAGGTAATTGAAAGTGATACTCAAACATTTGTGTCAAGAGAAATAGCGATTGTTTCTATTCCCAAATCCGAGATTAACGAAAGAGAAGTAATATTTGAGAAAAAGTGAGCTAATCCAGATCCAAATTTTTATTACTTGTGTCGGTATAGCGTTGAATATTAGTTATTTCTTTTATATTTACATTAGCATCATTAAACAAATCTTCTCGGATAAGAACACTTAGTTTAGTCAGTTGATTAAACAAAGAATCGATTTCTTGTTCATTTACATTACTGTCTTTGGCTATTTCGGCGTAGGTTTTGGAGAAGTTATTAAATTCTCTGATAACATCTTCGGAAGCAACAAAAGCCAATTTTTGGTTAAGCAAGCGGATAGCAATAATATCGTCCGGTTCTATTTTTTTCTTTAACATAACTTCTTTTAAATTATCCATCAATTCAAGGTATATTTTAGATTTCAAATCCAAAAATTTAATATTTTCTTCTTTTCTAAGTTCTGCTTCCGTCTGATTGTTAATCAATATATTAGTGATAATAACCGTAAAGATTACCCCGATAATGGCAGCAGTTAATTCGTAGGTTATTCCGGGTAGGTTTTTAAGTTCCAATATGTACCGGAAAGTAAGATATGCAAAAACTGTAGAAACAGTCAGCAAAGATGCAAAGACAAGTTTATTCCTTTCAGACATTTTAATGCAATTACAAATCATGACAAAATTAAGCGTATTTTAATGCCGAAACGATTTAAAACTCTTTTTCAAAAAGTTTTTGTAAATATTTACTTCATGGAAGCAGGCAACTTGATTCTTTGACAGACGATTGTCGAAAATACGCCAACTTTGATTAAAAATAATTGAAACACAATGAATTTTTATTATCTTTGTACAAGTTATTAATTATTAATTTTTATTATGAACACAGGAACAGTAAAGTTCTTTAATGAAACAAAAGGTTATGGTTTCATTAAAGACAATGAGTCTGAGAGCGAGTATTTCGTTCATGTATCCGGGCTTATTGACAACATCAAACAAGACGATCAAGTAACTTTCGATCTTAAGGAAGGAAGAAAAGGTCTAAACGCCATTAATGTAAGAATAGCGGAAGCATAATTCTCACATATTGTGGTAAAAAGAGAAAGCCCCGAAGTCGGGGCTTTTTTATTTTGGAAAAATTTTACAACGAAAGCAGATAAAAAACAGAAAATCCGGTAAGAAAAATAATTCCCAGCCAACTTAAAACATGCATTATTTTTCCGGGTACATAGTTCGGATGAATATATTTTTTACTTACTAATCTGTAATTGATAACAGCAACAACGGGAGCAATTAAAAATGAAATAGTAGTAGCTAAATCTACCAGTTTTTTTAAAGATTTGCCAAATTGTAAAATAATGACCAAACTTCCGATACATAAAATAACCAATACAATACGATATATAGTATTGTTATTTAAACTTTCGGTTGATTTTTCGGGAGAGAGCAATAGCAATTCGCAGGTTCTTTCCATGGCTCTTGCATAACCGTCAAACACTGCTATGGCTGTGCCGAACATAATGGAGAATGCCGAAGCTGCAATAAGCGGATAACTCCATTTTCCGATTGTTGCGGTGTATAATTCTACTACTTTATTGGCAAACAAATGACTTTTATCAGGCATTGTTTCTTGAGAGCCAAATACTAAAAAAGCTCCCATAGTAACAAAGCAAAGCGAAAGTAGTGCCGAAACCCAATATCCGAAATTAAATTCTGCCAAAGTTTCTCTTAAAGAAGGGCGAAAGTCGGTTTGTTTAATACGCTCTACTGTCCATAAACTGTTCCAAGTAGATAAATCTACGGCGGTTGGCATCCAACCCATAAGAGCAATAATAAAGGCTATCGTAGAAGTATCATTAAAGTTTACCGGAGGAAACAGGGCGGAAGTATGTTGAGGTCCGTGAATAACGGTAAGCGTAAAAGCTATAATCGTAGTAATCAATAATGCGGCACCGATAATTTTTATCATTTTATCCAATAAATTGTACTTACCCGTATACAG
>CAZLMS010000148.1:0-5789 GCA_964560645.1 uncultured Flavobacteriales bacterium
GTAATAAATAAAACATATATATTTGCAAAGAAAAATAGATTTAAATATGAGTATAGAAAAAACTAAAATTCAAATGCGGAAAGGAGTTTTGGAATATTGCATTCTCAAAATCCTCTCGTTTCAAGAGGCTTACCCTTCCGAAATATTAGAAATTCTTAAAAATGCGGACCTAATAGTAGTGGAAGGTACCGTATATCCCCTCCTCTCCCGCCTCAAAAACGAAGGTTATTTATCCTATCGCTGGGAAGAGTCGTCAGGCGGACCGCCTCGAAAATATTTTAAACTCACTCCGGAAGGTAAAACTTTTTTAAAAGAACTCGAAAATTCATGGAATAATCTAAAAATTGCTGTCGATAAAATTCAAAATCTTAAAAAATGAAAAGAACGGTAAACATCAACCTCAACGGCATTGTAATCACAATAGACGAAGATGCCGCCAAAGAGCTGAATAACTATATAGACAAAGTAAAAGAATATTACCGCAACAAAGAATTCGGCGAAGAAATAGTAATGGACATCGAATATCGAATAGCGGAAATCCTGCTTCAAAAAAAGAAAAATAAAGCCTCGATAGATATATCAGATGTTCAGCAATTGATAAACCAATTGGGAAATCCCGAAGAATTTGAAGACTACGATGAACAAAAGGAACAATATCAAACAGTTGAAAGCAGTAGCATAAAAAGATTGTTTAGAGATCCCGACAATAAAATTTTATGCGGAGTTTGTTCGGGTTTGGGACATTATTTCGGAATAGACCCGTTTTGGATTCGATTAGTATGGGCATTAGCCTTTTTCTTTTACGGCAGCGGTTTCTTACTGTATATTTTGCTTTGTATCATTATCCCGCAAGCCAAAACCACAGCTGATAAGTTGGAAATGAGAGGTGAACCCGTGAATTTTCAAAACCTGAAAAAAACCGTAGAAAAAGAGTTTAAAAACGTAAAAAACACTGTAAATCAACAAACAGAAGCCTTTAAAAACACATCCTCTCAAAATCCCTTAATAAGGTTTTTTGATAAAATCCTGCATTTTGTAACGGATATTTTAACATACGCTTTTAAATTTTTGGCTAAACTGATTTCTCTGTTTTTCATTTTTATCGCTTCTGTCATATTGATAGCAATTATAGCCGTTTTTTTCGGTGAAGTGGACATCAATGCCAACCATACTCATCTTGGAGATGTAGAAATACTTAGTTTTATTTTTGACAACACCATAGACCAATGGATATTTGCCGTAAGTGCTTCTGCATTAATCGGAATTCCTTTATTTATTCTTATTCTGCTGGCATTAAAATACCTCTTGCAAATATCGTTCGATGTAAAAAAGGTAATTCTGATAGCAATGATTATATGGATAGCCGGTTTTATTGTTACAGGTTATGAAACGGTAAAACTGATAGGCGAATTTGACCACACGGCTACCGTCGAAACCGAATTTGAATTGCCTGAACTTACTTCCGACACATTACACATAGCTTTATCGGAACCGGCAGGAGCGGATAAATCCTTTCGGTTACTGATACAAGACGAACAAATCAAAGTAGGCTCCGTAAAAGCCGAAATAATTCCGTCTAAAGATACGATAGTGAAAATCATTCTGGTTAAAAAAGCATTGGGAGATACACCCTCCGAAGCCGAAAAATATGCCCAAAGAATCAATTATTCATTTAATATACAAAACAATACCCTTATTCTTTCTCCGTTCATGACATTCAATTTAGAGGAAAAAATGCGGCTTCAAAAACTAAATGTAAAAATATTTGTTCCCGAAACAAAAATATTTTACCTTCACAAAGATGCCGACGAAGTCATAGACCAACATCAAATGGCCGATCGTTTTTTATTTACCAACTCCGAAAACTTGTTCAATCATTATTTACAATTCAAACACAATCGTTTAACTTGCTTAGACTGTGAATAAAATCTTAATTTTCATTCTTCTCAAATTCCGAATCAATTTTTAAAGACGAACCTGTGGCTGCTTGAACGGCAAGGCGGTCGCAGCGTTCGTTTTCGGGATGTCCCGCATGACCTTTCACCCAAACAAATCGAATATTTTGTTGAGGATACAATTCCAAAAAACGTTGCCATAAATCCGCATTTTTTTTGCCTTTAAATCCTTTTTCGGCCCAATCAAAAACCCATCCTTTTTCCACGGCATCCACCACATATTTGGAATCCGAATAAATCACCACATCATTATTCGGCTGTTTAAGTGCTTCCAAGGCTTTAATTACTGCCAAAAGTTCCATCCGGTTGTTAGTAGTTAATCGGAAGCCTTCCGAAAGTTCTTTGTAATGATTTCCGCTTTTTAGCACTACTCCGTATCCTCCCGGTCCCGGATTTCCTCGAGATGCACCGTCGGTAAATATTTCTATTTTAGCCATTTATTTTTCCTTTATTTTCCAAAACCGCTCTTACACTTCCGTATTGTTGCAACAATTTTTGAGCGGTCTCATAATCTACTTTCAACTCGTTCATTACCAAACGACTTCCCCTGTCTATCAGCTTGTTATTGCTCAGCTGCATATCAACCATTTTGTTGCCTATCACACGTCCCAGTTTTATCATAACGGTAGTGGAAATCATATTCAAAACCAGTTTTTGAGCCGTTCCTGCTTTCATGCGCGTGCTTCCCGTTACAAATTCCGGTCCCGTAATTACTTCTATAGGAAAATCGGCATTGGCTGCCAAAGGCGTATCCGGGTTACAAGTAATACAACCGGTAATAATATTATTTTCTCTGCACTGTTTTAATGCGCCTACCACATAAGGCGTCGTTCCCGATGCCGCTATACCAACAACCACATCTTTCTGATTTATTTGATATTCTTGTAAATCTTTCCATCCTTGTATTTCATCGTCTTCGGCAAATTCTACGGCTTTTCGTATAGCCGAATCGCCCCCGGCAATCAATCCGATAACCAGCCCGTGAGGCACACCGTAAGTAGGCGGACACTCCGAAGCATCCACAATCCCCAATCTTCCGCTCGTCCCTGCCCCTAAATAAAACAACCGCCCTCCCCTGCTCATTTTATCAATAACAGCATTGGTAAGTGCTTCTATTTGAGGAATTGCTTTCTCCACTGCCAACGGAACAGTTTTATCTTCTTTGTTGATGTTTATCAACAATTCTTGCACAGTCATTTTTTCCAAATTATCATAATTAGAAGACTGTTCCGTAATTTTCATGCGTTGCAAAATTTTATTCAGTAAAATTATGGAAAATAATCATCCTGTTCCTATTTCATGATAATCTTTTATCTTTTCCGCCTAACTTTGCAAAATGAGTGTGTTAGAAGACAAATTCTTAAAAGAAGGGGTGCGACTTCCCGTAATGGAGGCTTTTTACACCATTCAGGGAGAAGGATATCACACAGGGTTAGCTTCTTTTTTCGTACGAATAGGCGGATGTGATGTAGGCTGTCACTGGTGCGATGTAAAAGAAAGCTGGAATCCTGAAATTCATCCGCTGATAAATGTAGAAGACGTTTTGAAAAATGCCTTACAATATCCGGCAAAAACACTAGTAATTACCGGCGGAGAACCTTCAAGTTTTAATTTAAAAAAACTAACTCAAATATTTAAATACAAAGGATATAACATTCACATAGAAACTTCCGGTGCTTATTCTCTTAACGGACATTTTGACTGGGTGTGTTTATCTCCCAAAAAAACGTCTCCGCCTCAAAAAACAATTTTGGAAAAAGCCAATGAATTAAAAGTAATTATATACAATAACGATGATTTTAAATGGGCGGAAAAATATAAAAATCAAGTAAACACAAATCACCTGTATCTCCAACCCGAATGGAGTAAAAGAGCCGTAATGCTGCCTAAAATTATAGACTATGTGAAAGCACATCCGGAGTGGAAAATCTCTTTGCAAACCCACAAATACATGAATATCCCCTAGCTTTATCCTCATTTTATTGTTAAAAACTCATCAATAAACCTTGCTTGTTCTTCGTTTAAAAGTTAGAATTTAGCTTTTTAAACGTATGAGAAAGAAAAATCGACCTAAAAATCATTCCGGCAATAAATCCGAATATGCTGCAAAAATTTCTTTTCGTAAGCGCATAAACACAATTATATCTTTTTTTAAGTCTAAGAAGGTCCGGCAAATTATAGGTGTTACATCATTGGCTTTCAGCATATTTTTAGTGCTATCCTTTTTGTCCTTTTTATTTACTTGGCAAGATGACCAAGACAAAATACTGGGCAATTGGAGCGAAATTATAAAAAGCCGAACACAAGTAGAAAACAATATGGGGCTACTGGGAGCATATATATCTCATCAATTCATCCTCAACGGTTTTGGAATTGCCTCGTTTTTAATACCTTTTTATTTATTACTTTTTTCCTTAAAAGAACTTTTCGGCATTCAATTGCTTAATCTACGTAAATTTTTTGTTCACAGTGTTTTTCACATATTATGGTTTTCCGTGACTTTGGCTTTTTTCACACCTTCCGACGATTGGGCGTTTTTGGGAGGTGCTTTCGGATATTATGTAAACGAAATGATGTATTCGCTTGTCGGCAAAACGGGAATGGCTTTTTTTATCATCGTATCTTTTCTCTTATACCTTTTGGTAACTTTCAATTTATCGCTCGACAAAACAGGAGAATGGCTGATGTCTAAATTTCAAAAAAAGCATCAAATTGATACCGATAAATACGAAGTGGAAGAAGACATGGTTCTGCCCGTAAATGAAAAAGAAAAAACGGACGCTTCACTTCTTAATCCCGAACCTCGGAAAGAAGCAAATGAGGAGGTTGTTTTATCCGTGCAAGATTCTGAAGAAGAAAATCTTACTGAAACTTTACAATCTGAAATAAACAACGACTTGCCTGAAGAAAACTCAAGTGAAGTGGAACTTTCCATAGAAAACATCGAACAAGAACTACCCGTGCAAAAACCGGATACCGAAGCAGAAAGTAAAGATGATATAGATTTTTCGGTAGAAGAAGCAGAAGACAAAGAAAAACATCTTTCGGAAGAAGAAATTACTCAAAAACAACAAGAACAGCTTGAAGATTACGACCCTACCAAAGATTTAAGCCATTTTAAATTACCAACCATAGATTTGCTTAAAGATTACGGACAATCCAAAACCAAAGTATCTCGTGAAGAACTGGAAGAAAACAAAAATAAAATTGTTCAAACACTTAAAAACTACAACATAGAAATTTCCAGTATTAAAGCCACTATCGGACCTACGGTTACGTTGTATGAAATAGTTCCCGCTCCCGGCATTCGTATTTCCAAAATCAAAAATTTGGAAGACGATATTGCGCTGAGTTTAGCAGCTTTAGGCATCAGAATAATAGCCCCTATTCCCGGAAGAGGAACAATCGGTATAGAAGTGCCGAACAAAAATCCTGATATTGTATCCATGCGGGAGGTCATATCTTCCGAAAAATTTCAAAATGCCGAAATGGAACTTCCGCTGGCTCTCGGAAAAACCATCTCCAACGAAACTTATGTGGTAGATTTGGCAAAAATGCCTCATCTTCTTATGGCAGGAGCTACCGGACAAGGAAAATCCGTAGGATTAAACGTTATATTAACCTCATTGCTCTATAAAAAACACCCCGCACAAGTAAAATTCGTGCTGGTGGACCCTAAAAAAGTAGAGCTTACTTTATTTAATAAAATTGAAAGACATTACTTAGCCAAACTCCCCGACTCCGAAGAAGCCATAATTACCGATAACACTAAGGTGATTAACACGTTAAACTCTCTTTGTATTGAAATGGCGTTCGTCCATTTCAATACAAAGA
>CAZLMS010000149.1:0-5738 GCA_964560645.1 uncultured Flavobacteriales bacterium
GCTTCGGGTAATTTTTTCCAATTCCGAATAAAAAACACGAGCTTCGGGAAGAAATTCATCAACCTTCCAGCTTTTGGTTAATCTTTTAAACACTAACGGATTTATGAGACCTGCCGCTACGGAAGTAGAATGGTTTTGTCCGGAGTCGAACAAACAGAAAGACACATTGTGTTGGTATAATCGATATGCCAACGACCAGCCTGCAATACCTCCTCCTACAATTATAGCCTCTGTCCGTTTCAAAGGGACGCACATTTTTTGTTTCTTGGGTTTAATCTTTTTTTAATGTCTAATCCGTAAGCTACCAGCCTGTCGTTAATTGTAAGCGCCGGAAAAATTAAAATCGGAAAGGGCGGGTTTTCATTAGTTTCAGACAAGTTGATTATCTCACAAGGAATTTTGCGCTCATGAATATATGCTACAATTTGCTCGCAAGCGTAACAACAATTATGTATGTAAACTTTTTGCATTATCGAAGCCTTTGGATATCTCTGATAAGTATTTTTTTGCGTTCGGTATATATTAAATTTTTATCTTTCAACTCGTTTAGTATGGTAGTAACCGACTGCCTCGTAGTTGCGGTAAGGTTGGCTATATCTTGATGGGTAAGGTTGTGTTTTATCATTATTTCATCTCCTACCGGCACTCCTTCTTCCTTTGCCCAATCTTTTAAAAAATCAATAATTCTGGTTCGTACGTCTTTAAAAATCAAATCGTTGATTTTTCTTTCGGTTCTTTTAAGACGAAGCCCCATTATTTTGGTTACTCTAATACCTATTTTGGCGTTTTTTTCCATAAGCATTTCCATGTCGTCTTTGCTCATGGCACATATCACCACATTATCGGTAAGTGCTTGTGCAAAATCGCTTCTTTTTTCTTCTCCTGCCAAGCTCAATTCTCCAAAAATTTCACCCGGATTAAGAATCGCCTTAATGGTTTCTTTACCTTCTTCGGAAAAACTCCCTATTTTTATTTTTCCTTCTTTCAACAGAAAAACCGACGACGACGGTTCTTCGGGAAAGTAGATGTATTGTCCTTTTTTGGCTTCTTTCATTACCGTGGACTTCATCAGCTTTTCCATTTCATCGTTGCATAAGCCCTTAAAAAGATTGAAATTTTCCAAATACCAAAGTTTTGTTTTCTCTGCCATAACTCTATTCTTTTTTGCGAAGTTCTATTTTTTGTCCGTTTTGTAAAATCGTAATTTTTTTACAGTGGCTAATATAAGTGATTTGGAACGGCTTATGAGGGTTGAATTTTCGGGTGTTGTCCACAAAAACATTATCGCACTCGGTTTCTCCCTCCGGGTTTTGGCGTATAAACCGATAATGATGGGGCGGCAAAGAATTGTCTTTTTTCCAAACAAACCAAGTGTCGGCACCTTCTCCTTTTAGTTGAAAAACTTTTTCTTGGGTATTATCCTCCAAATGCATAACGGTATTTTTTTAAGTTTCTTTTGTGGGGAATAAAATGCACTTTGGATTGTTTTACCTCAAAATATCCGCCAATGTTGTTGATATGATAAATATTATACATTGGTGTGGGAGAAATTGTATAGGGCAGCCATAATTTGATTTGGATGTTCGTTTCACTAATACCTGCTTTGGCAAGTGAAGCTACAAAGCGAGAACAGTTAGTGCCTTTTTTGTCGAACGGTCCGTATGGAACTGCATCTTTTTTTTGCCATTCCAATGCTTTTTGTTTTACTTTTAATGCATCTGCCCCGTAATATACTCCCGCATACATTACTCCTTTTCCGTGTGTAGATTTACAACCGGCTATGTGTTGCAATATTTGAGCAAGGTTGGTGATTTTTCCTTTGTTATATTCCGCTTCAAAAGGAAATTGCAATTCCGGGTCGGTTTCTATGCTTCTTACTCTTCCGTGTTTTTTGGGCGTGTGATAGCGCCCGAAATCGAAATAATGGATTTTCTTGCTTTCGGCATCCACAAGTAAACATGCCGCATGACCGACTCTGTATTTTCCTTCTTTATTTATTCCTATCCACCGCATCGGCTTATCGTACCAAACGCCCACTTGTTTTACTTCCGTTTGAGGCCATGCCAAAGATATGAATGCAGAAAGGTTGTTCATAAAGACTCTATGGAAGTGGTTAATGAAGGATAATATTTGAACACAGGGCGATTATTTTGCACTTCAACTTGTGTAATACTCACAGTTTGAATGTTTTTTCTTTGAATAAATATGCCTTCGCCACCGTTAATTTCTTTTGTTTGATGAAATTTTAAAATGTTTTGAGGAGACGGAGGATGCTCTTTAAAAAAGTTGTCAAAAAAGCGTTTTCTAACATATTGTTGTACAGTATCATACAGTGTGGCAGATGACCATATTCGATTTTTCTTTTTAGAAAGCGGACTAATATGTTTATTTGTTCCGTCCCAGCGAAGTTCTATAAATTCATCAGTTTGATTTTCAATAAGTATAAGTGTAAACGGTTCTATACCGGTTAAATCCGATTTCTCTGCAAATATTTGAACATCGTTATGATTAAACACGTCAAGCACAATAAGTCCCCGGCTTTTTCTGTACGGAGGTTTAGACACATGTGGTTGAAACGCTCCGTTAAGCAAACAAACGGTAAACTTATCGGAACAAGCAATCCAGGTGCCTTTGCCTTGAGGGTCTTTAGGATATATTAAATTTTGAGCCGCGTCATACACTTTCGGGGGGAGTGCTTCGGGACGCTGAACATGTTCATCTCTGTTGGAAGTAAGGATAAAATTATTGTTTCCTTGATATATGTAGGTAACCGTGCACATTAGTTTTGTTTAGCCAATAAAGTAGAGGGCGCCACTCCAAAGTCAGGGGGCAGTGGTATTTGCATTACTCGGGTTAATACGTGTTTAATTATTGCCATGTGGTGAATTGTGTGTTCTAATACATATAACCATTCCCGGTAAAAAGAGCTTTCATAAGAATCTTGAAAAACTTCGCTTTGCACTGTTAACGGATAGTCTTCAGGTGTTTTGTCGAAAGATTGGCGAATTTGTTTTAGTGCCTGCAAGGCTTTTTGCGGAGAGGTTTCAATTTCGATGTGGCGGTTTCTCAAGTCGTAATTGACTTTCCGGGTGTGGAAAGAGTTTGTAAGTTGTTCGTAAAAGTTAATAATATGGCGAATATGTTGTCCGATGGTAGCTCCTTCCAGCTCCGCTGCCGGTTTGGTATATTGCTGTTCGGAAAGATTTTTTAATACCTCTTCTAATTGTGTTAATATTTGATTGTTTTGTGTTTTTAATGTCATCTTACTGAATGGATTTTGCTATGCTTAAAAGCTCTCTCGGGTTGCGGTAACCGACGGATTTCTGAATTATTTTTCCGTCGGGAGAAATGAAATACACTGTAGGGTAAGCCGTAACGCCAAGTTTCCGGGATAATTCCGGACCTTCCCCTTTTTCCATATCCATTTTTAAATTGATGAATTTTTCATTGAAATACGCTCCTACTTTAGGGTCTGAAAAAGTGTTTCTTGCCATTAGCTTGCAAGGATAACACCATGATGCATAAGCATCTAAGAAAACTAATTTGTTTTCTTTCTTTGCTGTTTTTAAGGCTTCTTCATAAGAAAGATTAAGAAATTGTATACCTTGCTTGTCCTGTTCATTTTCTGCCGGACTTGCCACAATGTTTTTTTGAACAAAAACAAAAAGCATTGCACCGAGTATCAGGAATACAAGAATTTTTATGGTGGTTTTTTCTCTCATGGTTAATTTTTATGTAAAAGTAAGACGTTCGTCTTTTTTAAATTGTCTTTTGCTTGACATTCTCTTATTATTCGTCAATCCATTCCGTATAATACTCCATAGGTTTTCGCTGTCCTTTGGGCCATTCTATTTTAGGATATCCTACATGAAACAATCCTAAACATTTGTCGTCTTCTTTTAATCCTAAAAACTTTTTCATTTCAGGATGATATGTTAATCCTCCGGTTCCCCAATAAGCACCCAAACCATAGGCTGTGGCTACCAAATGCATGTTTTGCACTGCACAAGCTACGGCTTCTATTTCTTCTATTTCGGGAACTTTCGGGTTTCTTTCCATGCAAACGGCAATTACTGCAGACGCCATTAAAGGACGGGTTTTTAATTTGTTGTATTTCATTTCGGAAAAGTCTTCGGGTGGCGTTATTTTCTTATATGTTTCGGCATGGAAATCAGCAAATTTTTTTAATGCTTTTTCTCCGTAAAAAACCTTAAACCGCCATGGTTGTGTAAGTTTGTGTGTTGGCGCCCATCTTGCCGCTTCCAGCATTTTTTCCAATTGTTCTTTTGACACTTTTCTTTCGGAATACTGTTCGGGGTAGATGGAACGACGGTTTTTGATAACTTCTAAAATTTCACTTAAATCATATTTCATTTTTTGACATGTTTTTAGCCGTGAATATGTTCTTTTTTGCCGTAGCGGGAAATAACTTCTCCTTCGTATTCTAAAAATTCGTTCCAAAGTTTGTCCACATCACATGTTCCGTCGGCGTATTTTTTGGCAAATTTGATAAATAGCGTATAGTGGTTAGCTTCACTTATCATTAACTCTCTGTAAAACTCCGCCAATTCAGGGTCTTTTGCTTTTACTGCTTCCGAAAGTACTCTGAAACGCTCACAACTTCTGGCTTCAATCATCGCCGCCAGCAAAAGTTTGTTGATAAGATTTTGTTTTCTGGATGCACCTTTAGAAAAAAATTTAGCTATTTCGTTTACGTAATTGTCTTTTCTTTCTCTGCCCAAAATCCAGCCGCGTTTTTTAATTTCATTGTGTACCCGTTGAAAATGTTCCATTTCTTCGCGGGCTAAATCACTCATGGCATCTACCAGCTCGGTGTATTCGGGATATTGAACAATAATGGAAATTGCCGAAGATGCCGCTTTCTGTTCGCAAAAAGCATGGTCTATAAGTGCTTCTCTTATATTTTGAGTAGCCAATTCTGCCCAGTACGGGTCGGTTTTCATTTTAAGTTTAAACATTGCCTGTTTTCTTATTTTGAAACAAAAATACGGAAAAGTAGAAAACAGAATTGTAACTTACACTGCAAAGGCTTTTTTATACCCGTTGCTCAGGGGTGTCTTGAAACCATTTATTTCTCAGCCATGTTGCTGCTTTGACCAAAAGAATTAATGCCGGAACTTCAATAAGCGGGCCTATCACTCCGGCAAATGCTTGCCCGGATTCCAATCCGAAAACAGCTATGGCTACAGCTATGGCTAATTCAAAATTGTTTCCTGCAGCCGTAAAAGCAATCGCCGCCGTTTTATCATAGGTTTCTCCCAATATTTTGCTCACTCCAAAGCCTATCAAAAACATGAAAATAAAGTAAAAAAGCAAGGGAACCGTAATCAATAAAACATCGTAAGGAATTTGCACAATCATTTGTCCTTTAAGAGAAAACATTACAACAATGGTAAATAAAAGCGATATTAACGTAACAGGAGATATTTTAGGTAAAAAAACATTCTTATACCACCATTCTCCTTTGAGCGGGACAAGTATTTTCCGAGACAAAAAACCTGCTAAAAAAGGTATTCCCAAATAAATCAAAACGCTTTTTGCCACTTCATAAATACTAATATCCACAATAGCACCTTCCAACCCGAACAACGGGGGAAGTTTAGTAATAAAAAGCCATGCGTAAAAACTATAAGCAAATACTTGAAAGAGACTGTTTAATGCCACCAACCCCGCTCCGTATTCTTTATTGCCATCTGCCAAATCATTCCATACCAAAA
>CAZLMS010000150.1:0-5735 GCA_964560645.1 uncultured Flavobacteriales bacterium
AACGAACACGAAGCGCTTCTGTTGGAAAATAATTTAATCAAAGAACATCAACCGCGGTTTAACATTCAATTGAGAGACGATAAAACTTTTCCGTGGATATGCATCAAAAACGAACGGTTCCCGAGAGTTTTTTCCACCCGCAATCTCATTCACGACGGTTCTGAATATTTCGGACCTTATTCCAATGTTTTTGCAATGAAAACATTGCTCCGGCTCATTAAAAACGTGTACAAACTTCGCACTTGCAATTATCATTTGTCCGATGACAATATCAAATCCGGAAAATTTAAAGTATGCCTCGACTATCACATAGGAACTTGTGCAGCCCCTTGCATAGGATTGCAATCGGAAGAAAAATATAATCAATCCGTAGAGCAAATTAAAAACATCATCAAAGGTGATATTCAACCTGTTTTGAAAGTGTTGAAGACACAAATGCTTTATTATGCCGAAAAACTGCAATTCGAAAAAGCTCAAGAAATAAAAGAGCAAATTGAAATTATTGAAAAATACAAAGCAAAAGCAACCGTAGTAAGTCCTAAATTGAAAAACTTAGACGTTTTTCATATTCTCAACAAAGAAAAAACTGCCTATGTAAGCTACTTGAAAATTAACCAAGGGGCTATTGTGCAGGGACAGACCGTTGAAATACGTAAAAAATTAAACGAAACTCCCGAACAATTGTTGTCTTTTGCCATTTTAGAAATGCGCGAACGTTTTAAAGGCTCTGCCAAAGAAATTGTAGTTCCTTTTATTCCCGAAGAACTGAAAAACATTTTCAACTTTACGGTGCCAAAACGCGATGACAAAAAAAAGCTGCTTGATTTGGCTTTGAAAAACGCTGCCACCTATGCAGCAGAGCGTCAACGATTACAAGAAAAACAAAATCCGCACCTCAAAACCGAACGAATATTAAGACAACTTCAAAAAGACCTGCGACTAAAAGAACTTCCGGTTCATATTGAATGTTTCGACAATTCCAATTTTCAAGGAACCGATGCCGTGGCAGCATGCGTGGTTTTTAAAAACGCCAAACCGAGCAAAAAAGATTATCGTCATTTTAACATAAAAACCGTAGAAGGTCCCAACGATTTTGCTTCAATGGAAGAAGTGGTATATCGAAGGTATAAACGACTTTTGGATGAAAATCAAAGCTTGCCTCAACTAATTGTCATTGACGGCGGAAAAGGTCAACTGTCTTCTGCATTGAAAAGTTTAAAAAAACTAAACTTGCACAACCAAATTGCAATTATCGGCATTGCTAAAAAACTTGAAGAAATATACTTTCCAAACGACCCTTTTCCTTTGCACATCGACAAAAAATCGGAAAGCCTGAAAGTGATTCAACATATTCGTAACGAGGCTCACAGGTTTGGCATCACACACCATCGAAAAAAAAGAGCCAAAACCTCTGTTCAATCTTCGTTAGACAAAATTCCCGGAGTAGGAATAAAAACCAAGCAGCTGTTGTTAAAAGAATTTAAATCCGTAAAAAAAATTAAATCCGCTTCCGCCGAAGATTTTCAAAAAATTCTGGGAAAAAAGCGAGGAAAAATCATTTTTGAGTCGGTGCAAAAACATTTGTCTTAATTCATTTTCAACAATTGTTTTGTGTAAAACACATTTTATCAACATCTCAATTTTTTGAAATAAAGTTAAATACTTGCATATTGAATTATTGTATCTGGTTCAATTATGAAAACTATTTTAACCATTTTCACTTTTTTCGTGTTGCTGTTGAGTTATTTAGCAGGTCCTCCTCCTTTTTTGGCAACTTCTCTTTCCGTAGAAAAATTTTCTAAAGAAGACAAAAAAAAATACAATTTAGCCGATTATTATTTTCAAGAAGAAAAATACAAGAAAGCCATCCCCATTTACAAAGAATTAGTCGAAAAATATCCCGACGATTTATTCTTTAAATATCGTTTAGGCATTTGCTATCTCTACAATCCCACAGAAAGAGAAAAAGCTGTGGATTATTTGGAAGAAGTTTATGAAAAAGCCCCGGACTTTACAGAGGTGAAATTTTATTTAGGCCGGGCATATCACTTAAACTACAAATTCAGCGATGCCGAATCCCTCTTCATGTCTTTCATTGCCGATGGAGCTATCAATAAAGACGAAATTGCTTTAGCTCAAAAATACATCCGTTACTGTCAAAACGGACAAAAAATTATGCAGTACGTCCCCGAACATCAAATAGAAAACCTCAAGCCTCCCGTCAATACCGAATGGTATGAATATAAACCCTTAGTTTCTCACGATAAAAGTCAAATCATCTTTACTTATCGCGGAGTGCGTTCTACCGGGGGGCTTCAAAACAAAAAAAACAAACCTGACAGTAAACACGGAAGCTATTTTGAAGATATTTTTGTTGCTCACAATGTGAATGGTCAATGGTCCGAGCCGCAGAGTATTGGCGATAATATAAACACTAAGTATCACGATGCCGCTGTTGCTTATTCTATTGATGGTCAGCGATTATTTATATATAAAGACGCTTTAAAACTCAATGCGGATATTTATTTATCTGTTTTTGACGGCGAAAAGTGGTCAAAACCTAAAAAACTGGAGGGCGAAGTCAATTCGGAATACTGGGAAGGAAGTGCTTGTTTAGCGGCAGACGGGCGGACACTTTATTTTTCCAGCGACCGCCCCGGCGGATTTGGAGGAAGAGATATTTATGTGTGTGAATTACTTCCCGATGGAACTTGGGGCAATGTGAGAAACTTGGGGCCTACCATAAACACACCTGATAATGAAGATGCGCCTTTTATTCATGCGGACGGAGAAACGCTCTACTTTTCCTCAGACGGACACGAATCCATGGGGGGGTATGATGTCTTTTATTCCGTTAAGGAAGGCGCCGGTTGGTCTTTCCCGGAAAATATGGGCTATCCCATAAGTTCGCCCGAAGACGACCGCTTCTATTACGTGCTCCCCGACGGAAAAACAGGCTATTTTTCCTCTGAAATGCCAGGCGGATACGGAAACCATGACATCTACTCAATTATTCCCGGAAGCTCGGAAGAATTGCCTAAACTCATTTTGGTAAATTCCACCATCTATCTCGACAGCTTGCCTCACGGAGCAGATATAAAACTCTTTGACCCTGCCAACGGAAATGTATTAGGTATTTTCAATGCCGACAATAAAACAGGTTCTTTAACCATGGTACTCAACCGCGATAAAGAATACCGTTTAAAAATAGAAATTCCCGATGAAGACGTAGACCCTTACATAGAATATTTAAGCACCAAAGACTTAAATACTTTTGTGGATGTCCAACACGATTTTTATTTGTTCTCTAATCCTTACATAGAAGAAAATGGCAAGCCGGAACCCGAACAACAATTTAAAGATGTTGTAGAACAACGCATTCAAGAAGAAATTACTAAAAATAACGAATTTTACGCTTCTGTTCTTAACCTGTATGGGGAAAAGGTTGTAAAAGACGTAAAATATACCATTGAAGTACCTGTGTCTCCTGATATTGACAGCAAAAAACTTAAAGAACTCGGAATACCGATTAAAAGAAGTGTGTATAAGAAAAACACTTATGTAATAGGTTCTTTCGACAAACTGTCGGATTTGGAAAACTATCGCAAGCAAATAGAAGCCGAATTTCCGGAACTTAGGAAGAATAAAGTAATAGTAATGGACCATGCCAAACGCAAAGATTTAAAAATATATTACCATAAATTATATGACAAATCGGATGAAATATTGGCTGCCACTGAAATGGCTAAAGAACTCAATGAATCTCCGGATAAATACGCAAGTACCGTAAAAGAAGAAGATAAAGAGCTTTTTGTTGAAATAGAATCAGATACATTTTTAAATCGTGCAGAAAGAACAACAACGGTTAGCGAACCGTCTTTGCAACAAACAGTGGAAAATCAAGCTCAGGATATGGTTTCCGGTACGGAAGAGGAAGCTGCTGAAACTGTTGTGAAAAAAGAAGAAACAAACTCTGAAACACTTGCTCAAACTTCAGAAAAACAGAAGCCTGTAGAAGAAAAAGAAGAACTTCCCGGACCCGAAGACATTATTGCTCTCAATCAACCGTGTTCGGGAGAATTTATTGATTTTTCGTTTTTTGTGGGTAAAGACCTTAATGATACCGCAGTATATAATAAACTTATACAAACTGGCGGGTCGTATTGCACGGAAGGGCTTCGTTTTGAAGTACAAATAGGTGCCTATCGTTTTCCTTGGAACTTTAAATATCCGCACCTGCGTCAGTTTGGCACGGCTGTAGTGAGAGATTACCCCGACGGCATTACGCGGTTTACCATGGGAAAATTCGACCAATTGAAAGAAGCTGAAAAACTGCGTCAAAAAATTATTAAAGCAGGGCAATGGGACGCTTGGATTACGCCTTTTTACAATGATAAACGAATGCTGATGCAAGAACTGATTGCCGTAAACTTTTACGGAAAACGCATCAATTAAATCATTTTTGCCGCATCTTTTGCAAAATAGGTGATAATAAGGTCTGCACCGGCTCTTTTCATGGAGAGTAACATTTCATAAACGATTTTTTCTTCGTCTATCCAACCTTTTTGAGCGGCCGCTTTTATCATGCTGTATTCCCCGCTTACATTATACGCTGCTACCGGCAAATTAAAACGGTTTCTCACATCTCTAATAATATCTAAATAACTTAATGCCGGTTTTACCATAACAATATCTGCCCCTTCGCTTACATCTATCTCCACTTCTCGAATGGCTTCCCTTCTGTTTGCGGGGTTCATTTGATAGGTTTTTCTGTCTCCAAATTCTGGAGTAGAATCGGCAGCATCTCTAAAAGGCCCGTAAAATGCGGAAGCATATTTGGCGGAGTATCCCATAATGGGTATCTGCTCAAACCCTTTTTCATCTAATGCCGAACGAATTGCCGCAATCACGCCATCCATCATTCCCGAAGGGGCAACCATATCGGCTCCGGCTTGTGCATGAGAAATAACTTGCTTTTGAGTGTTTTTCAGAGTAATATCGTTTACTACATCATTGTTTTCAATCACACCGCAATGCCCGTGTGAAGTGTATTCGCAAAAGCACACATCCGTAATTACATACAGATGCGGATAGTTGGTTTTTATATGTTTTATGGCTTTTTGTATAATTCCGTTGTCGTTCCATGTTTCCGAACCGCAATTATCTTTCTTTGCCGGAATGCCAAACAGCAAAACCGCTGAAATTCCCAGTTGAGAAACCTCTTCCAATTCTTCATCTATTCTGTCTAAAGAATACCTGAAAATGCCGGGCATAGAAGTAATTTCTGATTTAACTCCTTTGCCTTCTTCAATAAATAAGGGATATATAAAATCATTTATCGAGAGACGATTTTCTTGCACCAACCCTCTGATGGCGGCATTTTTTCTCAATCTTCGTAATCGATGTATCATTTTTTGTCAATATTTTTTATTTCATTCCGTAAGCAGGACATTCCTCATATCGGTCTTTTTTATTTCCGCCTCCGCAAGGAATAATTGCCAACGAAATTTCATGAGTGTTGGAACTGCCGTATTTTAATTTAGAAGTGGTATAATCAAATGCATAAGCCAATCGAAAATAGCTTACCCTCAGTTCTACCATTCCTATAAATCCGTCAAAATTTCTATATCCGACCCCCAGTCCCACCCGGTTTGCCAAAAGCCACATTAAGTTTAAATCTACCGAAGGCATTACCGTAATAGGCGAATATTTCACGTGAACGGAAGGTATCCACG
>CAZLMS010000151.1:0-1087 GCA_964560645.1 uncultured Flavobacteriales bacterium
GACTTATCCTTCTTTAATTTTAGTAGAAATGAGACCATTCTTTCTTTTAATCTGTCAGAAAAAACCGTATTTTAGCAGCCAAATATTTAACTATGAAAAAAGAAGTGTTTATTGTATCAGCCGTAAGAACACCCATTGGCAGTTTTATGGGAAGTTTGTCTTCTGTTCCGGCCACCAAACTCGGAGCAACAGCCATTAAAGGAGCTATTGAAAAAGCCGGTATTTCTCCCGAAATAATTGACGAAGTTTTTATGGGAAATGTGCTGCAAGCCAATGAAGGACAAGCACCTGCCCGTCAAGCAGCTTTGTTTGCCGGATTAAATGAAAATGTGCCTTGCACCACTGTAAATAAGGTATGTGCTTCCGGAATGAAAGCTATTTCTTTAGCTGCCCAAACCATATTAGCCGGCGACAATCATGTGGTCGTTGCCGGTGGAATGGAAAACATGAGCCAAGTACCACACTACCTCTACACAAGAACCGGAAATAAATTTGGCGACATGAAGCTTGTGGACGGTATGATTAAAGACGGTTTGTGGGACGTGTACAACAACAAACACATGGGAAACTGTGCGGAAACCTGCGCTTCCGAATATGAAATTTCCCGTGAAGAACAAGATAATTTTGCTATCGAATCATATAAAAGAGCTGCAAAAGCTTGGCAGGAAGGTAAATTTCAAAATGAAATTGTTCCTGTAGAAGTGCCTCAAAGAAAAGGCGACCCTATAGTGGTAACCGAAGACGAAGAATATAAAAATGTAAAACACGATAAAGTTTCTGCTCTTCGTCCGGCTTTTCAAAAGGACGGAACCGTTACTGCCGCTAACGCTTCTACATTAAACGACGGAGCTTCTGCCTTGATATTAATGAGTAAAGAAAAAGTAGAAGAATTAGGCATAAAGCCTATTGCTAAGATTGTTTCTTACGCAGATGCCGCCCAACAACCCGAATGGTTTACTACCGCTCCCGCAAAAGCAATTCCCAAAGCACTTGCCAAAGCCGGGTTGTCTGTAAACGACATTGACTATTGGGAATTGAACGAAGCATTTTCCGTAGTGGCATTAGCCAATATTAAAGAACTCGGTCT
>CAZLMS010000151.1:1187-5687 GCA_964560645.1 uncultured Flavobacteriales bacterium
CCGAACCGGATGACCGTGCAGAAATCGTTACCCAAATTTTGTTTGGAGAGTCTTTTATTGTTTTAAAGAAAAATAAAAAATGGTCTTATGTACAGCTAACCTATGACAACTATAAATGTTGGATTTGCAATAAGCAATACAAAATTATTTCCAATCAAGAATTTGACAATATCACCGGTGCCGAACAAATTGCATGCACTTCCGATTTAATGGGATTTGTAAGAATCGAAAACACTTCCATTCCCATTGTACTTGGAAGCACACTCCCTAACTTCGACGGCGAAAAAGGTTCAATAGACAATATGGAATACACTTACGACGGGTCAGTAATTATGGCTTCCAAAAAAAGTTTTAACAAACAAAACATTGTGCCTACAGCATTCAAATATTTAAATGCTCCTTATTTGTGGGGCGGGCGTTCTCCTTTCGGAATTGACTGCTCGGGATTAACGCAAATGGTTTACAAAATGAACGGTATTAAACTTCCGAGAGACGCCAAAGACCAGGCAAAAGTGGGAGAATCGCTTTCGTTTGTAGAAGAAGCACAACCGGGAGACTTAGCCTTCTTTGATAATCAAGACGGAGAAATTGTTCACGTAGGAATTATTTTAGAAGGCAACAGAATTATTCACGCCTCCGGAAAGGTAAGGATAGACCAAATAGACCATCAAGGAATTTTTAACCAAGAAATAAAAGATTATTCCCATAAACTAAGATTGTTAAAAAAAGTAGTTTAAAAATCTGAAATATGCCCAAAATATCTCAAAAAGGCTTGGCAATGCCTGCCTCCCCTATCAGAAAATTGGTCCCTTTTGCCGAAAAAGCAAAAGCTGAAGGTAAAAAAGTATATCACCTCAACATTGGACAACCTGACATTAAAACACCTCCGAATGTAATAGAAAAAATTCGTCAGATAGATTTAGAAACTATTGAATACAGCCATTCTGCAGGTGTTCAATCCTACAGAGAAGGTCTGGCCAAATATTATCAATCCGTGGGCATTAATGTTTCTGCAGAGGAAATCTTAATTACAACCGGAGGGTCAGAAGCTTTATTGTTCGGGTTTATGAGCTGTTTTGACGAAGGCGATGAGCTTATTATTCCCGAACCTTTCTATGCCAATTACAATGGCTTTGCTACTGCGGCAGGCGTAAAAGTTGTTCCTATTACCGCTTCCATAGAAACCGGATTCGCTCTCCCCGATGTTTCGGAATTTGAAAAAGTAATTACTCCTAAAACCAAGGGTATTTTAATATGTAACCCCAACAATCCCACAGGCTACTTGTATTCTAAAGAAGAATTGCAAACACTTAGAGATATTGTAAAAAAACACGACCTTTATTTATTTGCCGATGAGGTATATAGAGAATTTACCTATGACGGCAGAAAGCACCACAGCATTATGCAACTTGAAGGAATAGAAGACAATGTTATCTTAGTAGATTCCACATCCAAAAGATATAGCATGTGCGGCATTCGTGTGGGAGCTTTTGTTACCAAAAACAAAGAAGTATATCAAACAGCTTTAAAATTTGCCCAAGCTCGATTAAGCCCTCCAACGTTAGGACAAATTGCCGGCGAATCTGCCCTTGAAACTCCTCAAGAATATTTCGACTCGGTAATCGAAGAATATAAAAAACGAAGAGATTTAGTGGTAGAAAGATTAAACAAAATCCCCGGTGTAATTTGTCCCGTTCCGGGAGGAGCATTTTATACGATTGCCCAATTACCCGTAGAAAATGTAGAGCATTTTTGTCAATGGTTATTAGAAGATTTTTCGCATAACAACCAAACAGTGATGCTGGCTCCGGCAAACGGTTTTTATTCAGACCCTCAAAAAGGACTTAATGAGGTGCGAATTGCCTATGTGTTAAATGAAAACGACTTGAAAAATGCCATGGACTGCCTTGAAAAAGCTTTAGATATTTATCCGTTTCATACTCTGAAAAACAAAAAAGAAACTGCTCGTCAATAAAATAAGTGAAGAAAATTATACCAAGTTATTTTGATAATGTTTGTAGCGAGTTAAAATTTCCGATACATATTTTACGGTTTCATGTCCGCGGCAGTAACCAAATTTAACAACCGGATCGCGATAAAATTCCGGTTTTGATTTTTTTTCGAGAAAATATGCCACATCACCCCATTTATTCTTGTCTTTTCCGTACTTCTCCGCTAAACTACGAGCATCGAGCACATGCCCTACTCCGGCATTAAAACTGGCCAGTATAAATTTAATCCGCTCTTCTTTATCCGCAATTTTTTCCGACCAAAGTTTATTGAGATATTTTAGATATTCTTTTCCGGCTTTAATATTTGCCACAGGGTTTACAAGCGTATCATAAATCCCGAATTGTTTAGCCGTTTCGGGTAAAACTTGCATCAATCCCACAGCACCTGTCCAAGAAACCGCATTAGGGTCAAATTTAGACTCTTGATAAATCAACGAAGCTAACAACCGCCAATCCCATTCCAATTCTTGTGCGGCTTTTTTAATAAGTGGGTCATATTCCGAAATTCTATTACCCCGTAAAGATGAATACTCGCTATAAACTCTTGTTCTTTGAGCCTTTTGTAAACGAAAATATTTTTGATATATCGCATAATACTCGGGGTTTTTCTTCATCTCACTTAGCCATGCGTTAATGGCTTTAGTAAGTTGAGGACTGTTTTTGCGTGTTGCCCATGCTATTTTTTGAGGAAAACTGATAGCCGTTTTTACGTCTATGTTTTGGTAATATGTTTTATTGATAAGAGCCACATTTTCATCTGCAACGGTGTAATCTATTTCTCCCGCACTTACTTTTTGAATAAGTTCTTCGGTGGTATAATCTTCCACTTCTTTTATTAAGATATCAGCGCCTATCTCATCCGAAAGGTTTTTTAATCGCTTTACAAAAGAGGAATTTTTTCTTACCACAATGGTTTTTCCTGCCAAATCAAGCGGATTTCTAATAAGCTTTTTCTCTATCTTATAGGTGGGAAGCTTTTGCCAATTTTCAGGTAGTCGCTGAACTAAAACCTGACGAGTAACCATGTGATAATTAGTAAAGTTTGCCAATCGACTTCTTTCTTTGGTAATGGTGAGATTGGCTGCTATTACATCGCCGATTCCTTTATTTAAATATTCAAAAAACTCGTCAATGTTTTCAACGGTTATTATCTCAAGTTGAACCCCGATATGGTCTGCAAATCTTTTAAGCAATTCATACTCAAAACCCATTGGTCTTCCTTTATATACAAAATAACTGGTAGAAGAGTTTTCCGTAAGCGCTATTAACTTTCCTCTTTTTTTAATAACATCTAAATCAATATGCGGAATGGTGTCTTCTTTTTGAGGAAGCTCTGCGGAAAATTGTTTAATCTCCTTAGAGCCACAGGAAATCAAAAACATCACAAAAAACAACATCCGAAAAACTGTGATATGTATTCTATTATGCATAAAAATATACTGAAAAGTGTTCCTTAATACGAATAAAAGACAGAAAAGTTGGGTTAATGAATAAGTTTAGAGGCACCGTAAAAAAACAGTATTACCAGAAGTAAAAGCAAAACTACCTCATATAAATTCTTGTAATGATTTTTGAGAATTTTGAACTCGCTAATATAGAATCTTAGCAAAACAATTGAAAACACTACGACAAAAGCTAATGCAAAAACAATCTGACCGGTAGAAAAACTCATTTTTTAATCGTGAAATCTACGGTAGAATTACCGTAGTTCATATAATAAATGCCTTTCTGTAAGTTTCTTATATTTATTTCACTTCCATAGCCTTTTTTCACCAAATCGCCGAATTTATTATATACTTCATAAGCCGTAGGCTCGGAAAATAAAACTTTTCCTGACTTTCTGTTAACCACATAAGAGATTTCACTTTTCAACGATGTATATGCTACGGGGGGAGAAATCTTCGTTTTATCAATATATCCTTTTTGCTTTATCCTGAATTTGTTAACTCCGGCAACCGGTGTTGTTTCAAAAGTGTAATGATGCAACTCTTTTCCGCCTTGCCCCATTATTTCCCCTATTTGCACCCATTTATTCCATTTATATTGTTCTATAACATACGGTAAAGGGTAATTTTCATTATCTGCTTCCCAATGCAACACACCTTTTTCATCCACATAAATATCATGAAGCCGGAATGTGGGATTGGGTGCTAATGCATTTGGATTTAACACTTTCGGCATACAACCGTCGTCTTTATATTTTATGTGAATTTCAATGGGGTCGCCCACTTTAAACTGAAACTGAGACAAGTCTATTTCAAATGCTTCGGAGTTTATTTCATCGGTAGATACTTGTCCGTTTACCACTACTTCATAAGTACAAAATCCTACTCCGGTATAGGAAATACTGTTTTTTACATATATATTTTCTTTTTGATAATAGCCGGTAAGCACCAACACTCCTGCATGGCTGACACACACCAAACTTATGAATATGTATGTAAAAAATGCCTTCATTTTGAGCAAATAAATTTAATAAAAATTTATA
>CAZLMS010000152.1:0-5680 GCA_964560645.1 uncultured Flavobacteriales bacterium
AATTTGCCTGCATCAATAGCTGCAATGGCTCTTTGATGAGAACGAAGGGCAAACCGGTCTTGTTCTTCCCTGCTCACCTTAAATTGTTCAGCCACTGCTTCTGCAGTAAGCCCCATACCCCAATACCAAGTGGGATGTTCTTTTGCCACCTTCGGGTTAGGCACGATTCTCCATCCTCCAAACGGAATGGGAGACATTGTTTCTACCCCTCCCGCAATGATGCAATCAGCCATTCCTGTTCGGATTTTGGCAGATGCTATAGCAATTACTTCCAATCCGGAGGAACAATATCTGTTTACTGTCATTCCCGGTACTTGGTCTGTTTTAAGCCCCATTAAAGAAATCATCCGCCCGATGTTTAACCCTTGTTCTGCTTCGGGGGTAGCATTTCCTACAATTACATCGTTAATTTTTTCTTTTTCCAATTGAGGAACGTCTTGCAAAAGTCGTTCGATTACTTGAACAGCTAAATCGTCGGGGCGCATGAAACGGAATAATCCGCGAGGTGCTTTTCCAACTGCCGAACGATATCCTGCAACAATATATGCTTCCATATTTTTATTTTTTCTAATTGTTAATGTTTAATTTCTGAGTATTTTTCCGGTGGTTATCAAAGATTGTATTCTTTCGAGCGTTTTCTTTTGTAAACAAAGTTCTAAGAATGCTTTTCTTTCCAGGTCCAATAAATATTGTTCGGAAACTTGAGTAAGTTCGGAAACTCCTCCTCCGCTCATTACCCATCCGAGCTTTTCGGAAATAAGATAATCATGTTCGGACATGTATTTTCCCGCCAACATTGCATTGGCTCCGGCATAGGTGATTCCCATAGCTTCTTTTCCTAAAACGGTGATGTCTTTACGCGGAGTTGGTGCCGTATAGCCTTTTTCCAGCATGTTAAGCACTGCTTTTTTGGCATAACTCAAACGGCGTTCTTTGGAAACTATTACCTCATCAATTCCTTGACGCAGATAACCCAGTTCAAAGGCTTCAATAGCCGAGGTAGACACTTTTGCTTGTGCGATGGTAAGCAATCTGTTTCTGAATTGATTTACCCGGATGTCTCCTTCGTGTAACTCATCGCTCAACCGCAAAGCAAATTCTTTGGTGCCGCCTCCTCCGGGAATAAGTCCTACACCAAACTCCACTAATCCCATATAGGTTTCGGCATGGGCAATTACTTTATCTGCATGCAATGACAACTCACATCCGCCACCGAGAGCTAACCCGTGGGGAGCCACAACCACAGGACAAGAAGAGTATCTTACTCGCATTGTGGTGTTTTGAAACATTCGAACTGCCATATCCAACTCGTCCAATTCTTGTTCTACAGCCATCATGAAAATTAATCCCACATTGGCTCCTGCAGAAAAGTTTTGACCGTCATTGGAAATTACCAATCCGTCAAATTCCGTTTCTGCCAAATCTATTGCTTTATTGATGCCTTCCAATACCGTTCCGCCAATGGTGTTCATTTTTGTGTTCCAACTCACATTGATAATTCCGTCGCCCAAATCGGTAACGGTACAATCGGCATTTTTCCATACCGTATTGGTTTCTTTAAGATTGGAAAGAATGATAAGGTCTTTTTGTCCGGGAATTTCTTTATAGTCTTTAGAATTAATGTCGTAGTATAGTGTTTTTCCATTCTCGATTTTATAGAATGTGGAGTGGCCTGTTTTTACCATTTCTTTCACCCATTCTGCTACTTTAAACCCTTCTTTTTCTATTGCTTCTATGGTTTTTTCCACTCCTAAAAGGTCCCATGTTTGGAAAGGTCCCAACTCCCAACCGAAACCGGCTTTAACGGCATCGTCTATTTTGTAGAGTTCGTCGGCTATTTCCGGTATTCTGTTAGATACATAACTAAATACGCCGTAAAAAGATTTGCGGTAAAATTCGCCTGCTTTGTCCTTGCCTGAAAGTAATACGGGAATTCTTTTTCGTAAATCTTCTATGGGCTTAGCCATTTCAAGTGTAGCAAATTTCACCTTGTTTTTAGGTCTGTATTCGAGTGTTTTTAAATCTAATACGAGAATTTCGCTTTTTCCGTCTTTCTTTATTTTCTTGTAAAATCCTTGTCCTGTTTTACTTCCCAACCAGTTGTTTTCCACCATTTTTTGGACGTAATCGGGAACTTCGAAAAGATGGTTGGCTTCGTCGTCGGGGCAGTTTTGTTTTAATCCGTTTGCCACGTGTACCAATGTGTCTAAGCCTACCACGTCGCAAGTTCTAAAGGTTGCCGACTTGGGGCGTCCGATAACCGGTCCTGTGAGTTTATCGACTTCTTCTACCGTTAAATCCATTTCTTTAACCAAATGGAACAATGCCATAATGGAATAAACGCCTATTCTGTTGGCAATAAAAGCCGGTGTGTCTTTACAAAGCACTGTTTTCTTTCCTAAGAATTTAGCCCCATAATGCATAAGAAAATCTATGATTTCGGGGTTTGTTTTGCGTGAAGGAATAATTTCCAATAATTCCAAATACCGGGGCGGGTTGAAAAAGTGTGTTCCGCAAAAATGTTTTTGAAAATCTTCGCTTCGCCCTTCCAGCATCATATTGATGGGAATACCTGAAGTGTTGGTGGTTATCAATGTTCCCGGTTTTCGATATTTTTCTACGTTTTCAAAAACTTGCTTTTTAATATCCAACCGTTCCACCACTACTTCTATTACCCAGTCGCAATCGGCTATTTTAGGTAAATCGTCGGTAAAATTTCCCGTGGTAATTCTGTCGAAATATCTTTTGGTTTTACTGTAAATAGGAGACGGATTGGATTTGATGGCAGATTGCAGATGTTCGTTTACAATTCTGTTTCTGGCATTTTTGTCGCCGGAATCTTTTGCGTCTTCCGGAACAATATCCAAGAGCAAAACTTCCACTCCGATATTGGCAAAATGGCATGCTATTCTAGAGCCCATTACTCCGGAACCTAAAACAGCTACCTTTTTAATGTGTCTTTTCATATTTCTATTTTTTCGGTTTTAATTTCTTTATATTTTTCTGCTAAAACGGTTATTGTTTGCAGCCCTTCCATTATTTTTTCGAGCTGATTTTCAGGAATGTTTTCTTTTATAATTTTATCAAATTCCCGAACTACTTTTTTGGTGATATTTCTTTTTTTCACTCCAATGTCTGTAAGATATACTTTGACTTTTCGCTTGTCTGCAGCATCTATTTTCCGAAAAATCCACCCTTTTTTTTCCAATTTATTAAGCATTCGGGACAAGCTGGTAGATTCTATCCCGACTTCAGGACCTATTTGCGTTACGGGAATACCTTCTTTGGGAATATTTAGCAACACCAATCCCTCTGCTTGGGTTATTCCATATTCTTCCCCCACGGCATTATACATTTTATATATGGAATGCCATGCTTGTTTTACATAAAAGTCGAGTGTTTTGTTTTTATTATGCATGCATAGCAAATATAGGGATTTTTGCTATTGTTACTTCAATGATTTTTGTTTGAAAGTTAAAAGAAGTTAATACGGAAGCTCTATTGTTTGAGTAACATCGTTTTTGGTAAGCGAAATACTTTTATCGCAACTTCCGGAGCCATAGTCAATCTTTCGGGGAACAAGATTTTTAGGCGTAATGGTAATTTTTCCCCGGGTAATCCATTCGCAAGACGAAGTTGCCGTTAAAATTTCGGTAATAACAGCATTAAAACTATTCCCGTTGGTAATTATTCCGTTAGAAGATCCCGTAATTTCAAAAGAATCGTCCGTATCAGAATCGGTAGTAATGCCTGCCGTTTGATAAAAAACTTCGTCAAAATCAACTAAAATCCGAAGTGTGTCCGAAGAAAGTATAACATCGGTAAAATCCACTTCCAATTTCTTTTTCCCGTCTGCCTGAATCCCCCGGTTTTTAATAACCATGGTACCTTCAATTAAAATATTGTCTGTTTTAAAGTTGCTAAATGTAATAGTTGTTGTGGAAAGCGAATCGGTGTATCTGCCGGTTACCTTTGCCACCATTCTGCCCGACCGTATTTTTGTATCGGAACAAGCGGATGTATTATTCTCATAATCAAATACCACGGCATTGACTCCGTTTTGAGAAGAGTAATATACCGCCTTAAGGCATCCGTCTTTCACATTATCGAAAATTGTATCGGAATTGCTGCCTATTACGGAATCTTCCAAAGCAAAGTGATGGTAATTGAAAAAAATATCGTTCAAAACATGTTGCGCCAAAGTTTGTTCCGTGGTAAAATCCACCGTTGTGTCTTTATCGCGGATAGAATCGCGGCAAGCCGCCAAAAGTAAAATGCTCAATAATGAAAGTACGGCAATTTTTTTCAAAAGAATAAATTTTGTTCAAAAATATAAATTGTTTCGTTTAGACGTAAATAAAATGAAAAAGTTTTAGATTTTACGTGTTTTTTGCTTACAAATTTCAACTTGCTTATAAAAAGCGAACACCTATCTTCAATTATTTTCTTTTGTAATGCGTAATTACAAAGTCGTAAGCGTGTTGAGCATCTTGGGGATAAAATTGCCGTTTTACCACCCGGTAATCTTCCACTTTGAACGCAGGGAAAAAAGTATCAGCTTCAAAGTTTTGCAACACATGGGTAATGTATAAATTATCCGCTAAATGAATGGTTTGTTTGTAAATCTCTCCACCGCCTATAACAAACAATTCTGTCTCCCCGTTTTTGCGAGCCAACTCCAATCCTTCTTCTACAGAATTTACTACATGAACGCCCTCCTCCGGGTAATTTGTCTGACGAGTTACCACAATGTTGGTTCTTTGAGAGAGCGGACGGAACTTTTTGGGGATGCTTTCGTAATTTTTTCTGCCTGTAAGAATGTGGTGTCCGGTTGTTTTTTCTTTAAAAAACTTCATGTCTTCCGGCAAATGCCAAAGCAATTGATTGTCTTTACCTATTGCTAAATTTTGGGCTACGGCGGCTATGATACTTATTTCCATTTTAAACGGCTACGGGTGCTTTAATAGGCGGATGAGGATTGTAATTTTCCAATCGGAAGTCTTCGTATTTAAACTCAAAAATATCTTTTACATCGGGGTTGAGTTTCATTTGAGGTAACGGACGCGGCGTTCTGGACAATTGTTCTTTTACTTGCTCCAAGTGATTAAGATAAATATGTACATCTCCAAACGTGTGGATAAATTCGTCGGGTTGCAAACCGCATACTTGAGCTGTCATCATGGTTAAAAGTGCATAGGAAGCAATATTAAATGGCACGCCGAGAAAAACATCTGCACTTCGTTGATATAATTGACAACTTAATTTGCCTTCTGCCACATAAAATTGAAAAAAAGCATGACAAGGCGGCAAAGCGGCTTTTCCTTCGGCTACATTTTGCGCGAACGATTTAGAGGTATCCGGCATAACGGAAGGATTCCATGCTGAAACCAGCATTCGGCGACTGTCGGGATTATTTTTTATAGTGTCTATTACTTGTTTGATTTGGTCAATGCCTTCGCTGTTCCAGTTTCGCCATTGATGCCCGTAAACAGGACCTAAGTCTCCGTTTTCATCAGCCCACTCATCCCAAATGGTTACACCGTTTTCTTGCAAAAAACGAATGTTGGTATCGCCTTTCAAAAACCAAAGTAATTCATAAATAATGGATTTTAAATGTACTTTTTTGGTGGTAACCAAAGGAAAACCTTCCGACAAATCAAATCGCATTTGATAACCGAAA
>CAZLMS010000153.1:0-5680 GCA_964560645.1 uncultured Flavobacteriales bacterium
GTTAAAAATAGGAATATTTTTTCTCGTCTGAGTAAATAAAAAGGTAATTGTGCTAAAAAACACCGGGTTGTTTTCATAAGCATTATTTTTGTATCTTTATTATTATGAAATTTCAGCTTGTCAGTGATTTTAAGCCGTCGGGAGACCAACCGGAAGCTATTAAGCAATTGGTAGAGGGGATAAATAAAGGTTTGCCTTTTCAAACCTTACTGGGCGCAACCGGAACAGGTAAAACTTTTACCATAGCCAATGTAATTCAACAAGTGGAAAAACCCACTTTGGTTTTATCTCACAACAAAACGCTGGCAGCCCAACTTTACGGAGAGTTTAAACAGTTTTTTCCCAACAACGCCGTAGAGTATTTTGTGTCGTATTACGATTATTATCAACCCGAAGCATATATTCCTACTACGGATACCTATATTGAAAAAGATTTGTCTATCAACGATGAAATTGAGAAACTGCGGTTAAGTACCACTTCGGCTTTGCTTTCGGGTAGGAGGGATGTGATAGTAGTCTCTTCGGTGTCATGTATATACGGAATCGGAAATCCGTCTGAGTTTCACAAAAACGTAATTCGTATAAAAACAGGAGATGTCGTAAGTCGCAATAAATTTTTGTTTCAACTGGTAGAGGCATTGTATCACCGTACGGAAAAGGAATTGGAACGAGGAAGTTTCCGGGTAAAAGGCGATACGGTGGAAATATTTTTGGCTTATGCCGATTACGGTTTCCGCATTTCGTTTTTCGGAGATGAAATTGAAGAGATAGAATCGTTCGACCCATACACCAACCGAAAAATACAAGATTTTGATGCAGTAAATATTTATCCGGCAAACATATTTGTAACTTCTAAAAGCACATTGCAATTGGCAATGGAAGAAATTCAGGAAGATTTGCGGCATCAAGTGGATTATTTTTTAAAACACGGACAAAAACAGGAAGCAAGGAGATTGGAAGAGCGGGTAAATTACGATTTGGAAATGATGAGAGAATTGGGTTATTGTTCCGGTATAGAAAATTACTCACGATATTTAGACCGCCGTAAGCCGGGCGAACGGCCTTTCTGCTTACTCGATTATTTTCCCGATGATTATTTAATGGTAATAGACGAAAGCCATGTAACCGTTCCGCAAATAAGAGCTATGTACGGCGGCGACCGCTCTCGAAAAGAAAACCTTGTGAACTACGGATTCCGGTTGCCTGCGGCGTTGGACAACAGACCGTTGAAATTTGAAGAGTTTGAAAGCATGTTAAATCAGGTCATATTTGTGAGTGCCACGCCTGCCGATTATGAGCTGGAAAAGTCTGAAGGGGTAGTGGTGGAGCAAATTGTACGACCTACGGGTTTGCTGGACCCCGAAATTATTGTAAAACCCGCCACCAATCAAATTGATGACCTCTTGGATGAAATTCAACAAAGAATAGAAAAAGACGAACGCGTGCTGGTAACCACTCTTACCAAACGAATGGCGGAAGAATTGGCTAATTATCTTACCAAACTGGATATACGTTGCCGGTATATTCACTCGGACATAGATACGGTGGAAAGGGTGGAAATTCTTCGCGATTTGCGTTTGGGTTTGTTCGATGTGTTGATTGGCATCAATTTGTTGAGAGAAGGTTTGGATTTACCCGAAGTATCACTGGTAGCTATTTTGGATGCCGATAAAGAAGGCTTTTTACGAAGTGAACGTTCTTTAACCCAAACGGCAGGAAGAGCGGCAAGAAACATCAACGGAAAAGTAATTATGTATGCCGATAGGATTACCGATTCCATGCAACGCACCATTGATGAAACAAACCGCAGAAGAGCCAAACAAATTGCTTACAATCAAAAACACGGAATTACGCCTCAACCTTTAAAGAAAGACAAGGAAAAAATAATGCAGCAAACCTCCGTAGCTGACCGGAGCAAAAACCTTTCAAAATACGCCATTGAAGAAGCTAAACAAAACAAAGCTGCCGAAAGTTCCGTAAAATACTACACTCGCAAAGAACTGGAAGAAAAAATAGCCGAAACCCAAAAACAAATGAATGCCGCCGCCAAAGAACTTGATTTTATTGAAGCGGCACGGTTGAGAGACGAACTTTTTGAGTTGAAAAAAATGCTTAATCAGAAATTGGATGCCTGAATTTTTCTCACTATCATCATTTATGGAAAAACACGCCAAAAAAGCGGCTTATTTCATTTTAGCGGCAGTATTCGGCATCACGTTGTTTTTTGCGTGGCAGCTGCCAAAAATAGAGTTTGAGAAGTTTTTCCCGCAAAATGATGAAGATTTGGATTTTTATTTGGATTTCCGTCAAAAGTTTGAACCCGACAACGATTTTGTGCTTATCGGAATAGAAACCCATAAAATTTTCGACCGCAAATTCCTCCGGAAAATTGACACGCTCACCACACTTTTGCAATCCGATAGTTTGGTGAAAGAAGTGCGTTCGCCAACCAATATTTATTATCCCGTATTTGGTCCGTTGGGTTTGTTTAATGTGCCTTATGTGCATGTAAACGATACCGACAAATATTTCTACGATTCGTTGCGGGTTTATTCCATTCCCGATTTAACGGGGAGTTTTTTTGCCGAAAAAGGCGGGGCGGTGGCAATCGTTTTAAAAACCTATCACAATCTTTCTAAAGTAAAATCCGACAAAGTATTGAGACATATTGAAAAACAATTGAAAACAGTCGGTTTTCACGACAAAGTGCATCTTGCCGGGCGTATTCCCAGCCAGTTTTACATTATTGATACCATGAAGCGGGAGCTGATGTTGTTTATGAGCATTTCCTTATTGGTTTTAATTGTTGTGTTGTATGTTACATATCGCACTTTTTGGGGCGTTTGGATGCCGCTTTCCGTGGTGTTGTTTTCCGTAATTTGGCTTATCGGGATATTGGTAATTACGGGTACTTCCATTAAGGTTATTACAACTTTATTGCCTACTATTGTTTTTATTGTAGGAATATCGGATATTGTTCATGTACTCAATAAATACATTGAAGAGCGAAAAAACGGAATTGCCCACTTTCAGGCTTTAATCACGGCGATTAAAGAAATGGGATTGGCTACGTTTTTAACCTCTTTTACTACAGCAATTGGTTTTTTAATGCTGCAAACAGCCTCCATAGAACCCGTGAGGGAATTCGGGCGTTTGGCTGCTTTGGGCGTGATATTAGCATATATTTTAACCTTTTTATTATTACCCGCCGTATTGATTTTAAATCCCGTATCTTCCGGCAGTTTGCAAAAAAGCAGAAAGTTTTGGGAAATTAAATTGCATAATTGGTTTTTGTGGATATTAAGAAAAAAAGCATGGATAGCTTTAGCTTTTGGAATCGTGGTTATTGCTTCGATTTACGGAGTTTCATTGGTAGAGCAAGACAATTATTTGCTGGAAGATTTGAAAAACACCGATCCGCACAAACAAGACTTTTTGTTTTTTGAAGAAAAATTTTCGGGTGTAAGACCCTATGAGCTGGCAGTTTTTACCGACAGTTCCGAACAAGTTTTCGATTACGGGGTAATGAAAGAATTTGACAAAGTAGAAACTTATTTAAAAGATTCCATGAAAATAGGTATGATAAGGTCTCCGCTCACGGTAGTAAAAATGCTCAATCAGGCTTTGCACGGCGGACAATATACCTATTACCGCTTTCCGAAAGATTCTGCAGACTATCAAAAAATACAGAAATATCTTTCGCGTTTTATTCGCCATAAAAATGTGCAACTCTTTGTAGATACTGCCCTTCATTTAGCCAGAATATCCGGTAAAATGAAAGATATAGGAGGAAAGAGAATGACAATGTTAAATCAAAAATTTATGAAGGATGCCCAACATTTTTTGCGTCATATTGTTGTAAAACCTACGGGAACGGCTTTGCTTTTCGATAAAAACAACAGGTATTTGGTGCAAAACATGTTAGAAGGATTAGCTTATGCTTTTCTTATTATCTCGGCAATTATCTTTTTTGTTTTCAAAGATTGGAAGATGATTATCACGGCGATAATTCCCAACATTATACCGTTGGTATTTATTGCCGGTTTTATGGGGTTTGCAGATATTGATTTTAAAGCATCCACCTCTATTATTTTTTCCATAGCTTTTGGCATAGCGGTAGATGACACCATTCATTTTATCAGTAAATATAAATTGGAACTGATGAAAAATAAATCGTGGAGTTATGCTTTAAAAAGAACGTTTATCTCTTCAGGTAAAGCTATTGTAATTACCAGTCTTATTTTAATTTTCGGATTTTTATCACTTTGGGCATCTTCTTTTATGAGTACGTTTTATTTGGGCGTGTTACTTTCTTTAACATTGTTTATGGCACTGTTGGCAGATTTGTTTTTATTACCGGTTCTCATGATGTATTTCTTGAGAAAGAAAAAGAGATAGTGCAAATCATATAAAGTCAATAACTTAATGTGTCGTAATTTTAGGAGGGGTTCAATAAGATTTTCGACTGTTGGAAGAAAAAAGAAAAGCGGAGAGTGAGGGATTCGAACCCCCGGACCCTTGCGGGTCAACGGTTTTCAAGACCGCCGCATTCGACCACTCTGCCAACTCTCCACTGCAAAAATAATAATAGATTGATTTGTTGTATCATTTTTTTAAATATTTCTTTTTTAAACGGGGCTAAAAAATTTCAAGAAAGAAGAACATTTTTCATTTGAGCATATCCACAGGTGTTTTCACGCTTAATTTTTCAAGAGAAGAAATTTGATTATCAATAAATATTAACTTCGGCAAAACAAAAAATACAGAACGATGAAAAACAGAGTTTGTGAATTGTTTGGAATAAAATATCCTGTTATTCAAGGAGGTATGCTTTGGTGTGCGCCTTGGGAGTTGGCAGCGGCAGTGTCCAATGCCGGAGGATTAGGCATTATTGGTGCAGCTTCCATGTATCCCGAAGTTTTACCTGTGCATATTGAAAAATGTCAAAAAGCCACCGATAAACCTTTTGCCGTAAATTTCCCGCTTCTTTATCCCGATATAGATAAACACATGGAAACTGTGGTGAAGATGGGCGTGAAAATTGTTTTTACATCTGCGGGAAATCCAAAAACTTGGACACCTTATTTAAAAGAGCACGGAATTACCGTTGTACATGTAGTATCAAGTTTAAAGTTTGCTTTAAAAGCTCAGGAAGCAGGAGTAGATGCTGTGGTGGTAGAGGGCTTTGAAGCAGGCGGGCATAACGGAAGAGAAGAAACCACAACATTATGTTTGGTGCCTACGGTTCTAAAAGGCGATATTAAAATTCCCGTAATTGCCGCCGGAGGAATAGCCACAGGTAGAGCCATGTTGGCAGTAATGGCATTAGGAGCGGAAGGTGTGCAAATAGGAAGCCGGTTTGTAGCTTCCGAAGAATCGTCGGCACATATAAACTTTAAAAAAGCAGTTTTGCAAGCACAAGAAGGCGGTACCGATATTGTTCTTAAAAAAGTCACCCCGGTTCGGCTGTTGAAAAATGAATTTTATCAAAGAGTGAAAGAAGCAGAAAACAGATGTGCTACGGTAGAAGAGCTAAAAGCTATTTTAGGCAGGGCAAGGGCAAAAAAAGGGATGTTTGAAGGAGATTTATCCGAGGGTGAATTGGAAATCGGGCAAGTGTCGGCTTTTATTAACGAAATAAAACCTGCCGGTGAAATTGTCAAAGAAATAATGGAAGAGT
>CAZLMS010000154.1:0-5588 GCA_964560645.1 uncultured Flavobacteriales bacterium
GTAACACAAAAAGGAAATACCGAATCGGTACATTTGGCAGATTTTCCAAAAGAAAACGAATCGTGCATAGACCTCGATTTGGAACAACGAATGGATATTGCACAAAAAATTTCTTCAATGGTATTGAGCTTACGCAAAAAAGAAGGTATAAAAGTGCGTCAGCCATTGCAAAAAATAATGGTGCCTATTTTAGACCCTACTTTTAAACGTCAGTTGCAAGATGTAGAAAAATTGATTTTATCGGAAGTAAACGTAAAAGAACTTGAATATTTGGAGGATACCGGCGTTTTGGTGAAACAAATAAAACCGAACTTTAAAGCGTTGGGACCAAAATACGGTAAATTGATGAAAGCCATTGCGGCAAAAGTAAACCAACTTTCGCAAGAGCAAATCAACCAATTGGAAAAAGAAGGTAAAATAGAACTCGAAGTAGAAGGAGATACCATTACCTTAACCAAAGACGATGTGGAAATTTCTACACAAGACATCCCCGGCTGGCTGGTAATGACCGAAAACGGAATAACCGTTGCATTGGATATAACAATTACGGATAAACTAAAAGAAGAAGGAATTGCTCGTGAGTTTATTAATCGCATTCAAAACTTACGTAAAGACAGCGGTTTAGATGTTACGGATAAAATCATCTTAAAAATCCAACAACACGATGCAATAAATAACGCTATTTTAAACAATAAAGATTATATTTGTTCCGAAACATTGGCAACCGATATAGAACTTTCGGCGTCTGTATCTGAAGAAAACGCCAAGGAGGTGGTTGTAGATGACAATATAAAAACACTTATACAAATTCAAAAACACCAAGAAAATTAAATGTTATGTCGGAAAAAAAGGAAAAAACCAGATATTCTGACGAAGAGTTGGAAGAATTTCGTCAGATTATACTAAAAAAACTGGAAGAAGCACAAGCAGACTTGGATATGCTTCGTAAAAGTTTAATGCATGAAGACGATCACGGAACTGAAGACACTTCTCCCACATTCAAAATGTTGGAAGACGGTTCCGATTTATTATCGAAAGAAGAAACCGCTCAATTGGCAGCAAGACAAGAGAAATTTATTAAGCATTTGAAAGACGCACTTATTCGTATTGAAAACAAAACTTACGGTATTTGCAGAAAAACCGGAAAGTTGATTTCTAAAGAGCGGTTAAGAGTAGTGCCACATGCTACTTTGAGTATAGAGGCAAAAAGAGAGCAGTCGTAAAGAAGTGTTGAGAAGACTATTTAGAAACCCTGTGGTTATTGTTGCGTTGGTTTTATTGATAGACCAAGCAACAAAAATTTGGGTGAAAACCCACATGCGGTTGGGAGAAGAAATTCCGGTATTCGACCACTGGTTTCTTATTCATTTTACCGAAAACAACGGCATGGCTTTCGGGATGGAGTTCGGTGGCAATTACGGTAAAGTTTTTTTGAGTATATTTCGTGTAGTAGCGGTTTTCGGATTGGGATATTACCTTTATTATTTAAACAGAAAAAAAGCCCCCACCGGTTTAATTGTAAGTTTCTCGTTAATTTTAGCCGGAGCGTTGGGAAATATCATTGACAGCTTGTTTTACGGGATAATTTTTAGCGACAGCTTTCATGGAATTGCACAACTTTTCCCTGAAAATGGCGGGTATGCCCCCTTTTTGCATGGCAAAGTGGTGGATATGCTTTATTTCCCTATTTTAAAAGGGACTTTTCCCGAATGGCTACCGATTTGGGGAGGGCAGGAATTTTTATTTTTTCGTCCGGTGTTTAATATCGCTGATAGTGCCATTACTATTGGAGTAGCAATGATTTTGTTGTTTCAAAAAAGATATTTTTCAGAACATCAGCCCTCATGAATTTGGACACCAAAATATTATGGCAACAAAAAGTTAATTATTTTCAAGTTATTGTCCGTCCCGATTTTGTAGAGTTGAGTATTGATAACAGAGTATATATAGAGGAGATTCATTTAAAAGAACTTACAGGAGTTATGAAGCGGATACGAGAAAATTTTTTCGGAGCGGAAAAACTAAATTTACTGGTAAACCCTCCCGACGGGGCTTTTGTTTCTCCGGGGGCGAGAGAACACGCACAAAAAGAAGAAAATAATGCTTTTTTAAATAAAATAGCTATAATTTCCGACGATTTATCTACTCGAATATTGGTTAATTTTATATCCCGTATTACACGGTTGTTTTCCGTAAAAACACGAATGTTTAAAACGCGAGAACAAGCATTAACTTGGTTAAAAAAAGCATAGCATGACAACAGGCTTGGAAAATCAAGATTTAAGTAAGTTAATAGTGGTGGGAGACAGAGTGTTAATTAAACCTCTGACACAACAAACACAAACTAAGAGCGGGTTGTATTTACCTCCCGGAGTGGCGGAAAAAGAAAAAATTCAATCGGGATATGTAATAAAGGTAGGTCCGGGTTACCCGATTCCGGCTCTGCAAGATATAGACGAACCGTGGAGAGACAAGCAGGATGAAGTGAAGTATGTGCCGCTTCAGCCCAAAGAAGGCGATTTGGCACTATATCTTCAAAAGCATGCTTATGAAATAATGTTTAACGGGGAAAAATATGTAATAGTTCCTCAATCGGCTATCTTGTTGTTGGTAAGAGATGAGGATTTGCTGACTTAAGGAAAATATAAATTCAGATTTTAGGTTTTATTCCTTTGGCTTTTTCCAGATAGGTCAATTGGTCTTCGCCTATTTTTCCGACGTTAAAATATTTGCTTTCAGGGTGTGAAAAATACCATCCGCTTACTGATGCCGCAGGATACATGGCATAACTTTCGGTGAGTGTTACACCGGTATTTTTTGTAGCATTTAACAAATCGAAGAGTGTTTGTTTTTCCGTATGGTCTGGGCATGCGGGATATCCCGGTGCGGGCCTGATTCCTTGATATTTTTCCGAAATGAGCGCATCATTATTCAAATTTTCGTTTGGAGCATATCCCCAAAGCGTTTTTCTAACTTTTTCGTGCATAAGTTCGGCAAAGGCTTCTGCAAGCCGGTCGGCAAGAGCTTTTAGTAAAATAGCATTAAAATCATCGCCGTCGGATTTGTATTTTTCCAATTGGCGTTCAATGCCTGTTCCTGCGGTTACTACAAAAGCTCCTATATAGTCCGGCTGCGTGTTTTTGGGAGCAATAAAATCGGCTAAAGAGAGATTAGGGTCATTCGGATTTTTTCTTTTCAATTGTTGGCGTAGAAAATACAGTTTGTGAGCTACTTTTGTTCTCGATTCATCGGTATATATTTCCACTTCCACATCATTAACGGTGTTTGCCGGAAAAATTCCTACCACGGCATTGGCTTGAATCCATTTTTCCCTGAAAATTTTAGCCAGCATTTCTTGTGCCGCATCATATAATTTTTTGGCTTCTTTGCCTACGTCTGGTTTATCGAAAATTTGCGGAAACTTCCCGAAAAGTTGCCAAGTGGCAAAAAACGGTGTCCAGTCTATATAAGAGGCAATTTCGCGCAAGTCGTAATCGGTGAAAGTTTTTATGCCGGTAAATTGAGGAACGGGTGGAATATAGTTTTCCCAGTTTATTTGAAATTTGTTTTTATTGGCATCTTCAAACGGCAGGAGTTCAACAGACTGTTGTTTTTTACGATGATATTCTACTAATCTTGTATATTCTTCTTCGAGGTTTTTTAAATAAGTTTCTTTGTTTTTCCCGAGCAGGTTTTCGGCAACGGATACGGCTTGTGATGCATCGGTTACATATACAGTGGGAGCATGTGTGTATTCAGGTTTTATTTTTACGGCAGTATGCACCTTGGATGTAGTCGCCCCGCCAATCATTAGCGGCATTTTAAGTCCTGTTTTTTGCATTTCGCGGGCTACATCAACCATTTCATCTAAAGAAGGAGTAATCAGACCGCTTAGTCCTATAATGTCTGCATTCTCTTCTTTGGCTCTTTTAATGATTTCTTCTTTCGGAACCATCACTCCTAAATCCACAATTTCGTAATTGTTACAAGCCAGAACCACTCCTACAATATTTTTTCCGATATCATGCACATCGCCTTTTACCGTTGCCAGCAAAATTTTGCCGGAAGAAGAATTTTCGCCTTCTTTTTTCATGGCTTCGAGATAGGGGAGAAGGTAGGCAACGGCTTTTTTCATCACCCTTGCCGATTTAACAACTTGAGGCAAAAACATTTTTCCGGAGCCAAACAGGTCTCCTACAACGTTCATTCCCTCCATTAAAGGACCTTCAATTACTTTTAAAGGATGGTCGTACATTTGCCGGCATTCTTCCACGTCTTCTTCTATATATTCGGTGATTCCTTTAACCAAAGCATGTTTTAAGCGTTCTTTTACATCTTGTTTTCGCCATTCTAAATCCACTTGTTTTTTTACGCCTTGGTCTTTAACGGTTTCTGCAAATTCCAACAGGCGTTCTGTAGCATCGGGTCTTCTGTTAAGCAGTACGTCTTCTACTTTTTCGAGCAAATCTTTGGGAATTTCATCATAAACTTCCAGCATGGTAGGGTTTACAATACCCATGTCCATTCCTTCTTTGATGGCATGATAGAGGAAAGCGGAATGCATGGCTTCTCTAATCACATTGTTTCCTCTAAATGAAAAAGACACATTGCTTACTCCGCCGCTTACATGGGCAGCCGGAAGATTTTCTCTAATCCAGCGGGTAGCTTTGAAAAAGTCGAGCGCATTGTTATTGTGTTCGGCAATTCCGGTGGCAACGGGGAAAATATTCGGGTCGAAAATAATATCCTGAGGAGGAAATCCTACTTTATTTACCAAAATATCGTATGACCGTTTGCATATTTCTATTCTTCGTTCATAGGTATCTGCTTGTCCTTTTTCGTCAAAAGCCATTACCACTACGGCGGCTCCGTATTTCTTGATAGTTTTGGCTTGATAAATAAATTCTTCTTCTCCGCCTTTCAAACTGATGGAGTTTACTACACCTTTTCCTTGCAGGCATTTTAATCCGGCTTCGATAATTTCCCATTTGGAAGAATCTATCATAATAGGAATACGGGCAATTTCCGGTTCGGAAGCTATGAGGTTGAGAAAAGTGGTCATGGCTTTTTTCCCGTCAAGCATGCCTTCGTCCATATTTACATCCAATATCTGCGCGCCGCCTTGTACTTGGTCGATGGCAATGTTTAGTGCTTCGTCGTATTTTTCTTCTTTGATGAGGCGAAGAAATTTTCTGGAACCTGTTACATTGGTGCGTTCTCCGATGTTGATAAAATTGGAATCCGGAGTTATGATTAACGGTTCAAGTCCGCTGAGTTTGAGGTATGGATAATCGTGCCATTTATATTGATATTCGCCGTGGTAATCGGGATGAAGGCTCATAGTGTTGCTTTTTGAATGGTTCTTGGAGAATATTGCCGGGCGAGTTCTGCAATCATCTTGATGTGAGCGGGTGTTGTTCCACAACACCCGCCGATAATATTCACAAGACCTTCTTCTAAATATTCTTTTATGTGTTGTGCCATGGCTTCCGGGGTTTCATCGTATTCTCCAAATTCATTAGGCAAGCCGGCATTGGGGTGGGCGCTGATGAAAAGGTTGGTGGCTTTGGCAAGCCGAGAAAGATATT
>CAZLMS010000155.1:0-5588 GCA_964560645.1 uncultured Flavobacteriales bacterium
AATGCTTCTGTGAGTTTTAAATATATAAAAGTAAAGCAGTCTTACGGCAAAAACAGAGAAAAAAGCAAGCGGAAAAAACGGATATTCGCTTTCAGGAATATCAAAATTAAATCTTAAAAGATAAGCTAAGGATAAAGATATCAGTGATAAAAAAACATCCCACCACAACAGCATCCATCGGGGCGTATTTTTCCTGAAAAATTTAATCATTTATGCTTAGGGTTAAAATACAAAGTTACAAATTAAACGAGCTATTGAATAAGAATAAATTCCACTCGCCTGTTTTTTGCTCTCCCCGCAGGATTATCCCTGCCGTCCGGGAAAGTATTGGGTGCTACCGGAAATTCTTCTCCTTTGTAATCTATTTCAAAACGAGTTTTTGATATTCCATAGGTTGCAACCATATAATTAACTGCCTGTATTGCTCTTCTTTTTGACAATTGCATATTGTAGCTGTCAGAACCTTTTGAATCGGTATGTCCTACTGCTTTGTATTTCAATTGAGGATAGGTTTTCATAATGTCTGCCAAGCTGTCGAGTTTGGCCTTTTCCGTTGATTTTATTTGAGATTTGTCAAAGTCGAAATGTATAATAAACTTGGGTATTATATGGGCATTCGAAATATTTATGTTTTCTTTGTTTGGAGTTTGATTATTGGAAATATCGGATAATTTCTCTTCTGTTTCTTTCAATTGTTCACGAAAAAGTTGTTTTTCTTCTAAAACATTTGCTACATGTACGGAAGAAGTATCTAAATAATTACTTAATTCCTTAATCTCCTGCTCTACTTTTTTGGCATCCCGTTCTGCCATTTGAAGCATTTTATTAGAAGTTTCCACGGCATCCTTAATATTGTTCATTGCTTTTTCCAACTCTTTTGCTTGCTCTATTTTGTTATATACCAAGGTGTCGCGAACTATTATTTCCACATGATAAAATTGTTGTTCCGCTTTTTCCACATAATGTCGAGCTGTATCTATATCTTTCAATATCAACTCATCTTGTTTCTTTATTTTTTGAAGTATTCCTTTTTCGTAACCGGCAAGTTCTTTACCTGTTTTTTCCAATTGTTTTTTCATGTTTTCCAGCTCGGATAATTTGTCTTCGGGAAGTTCTTTGCTGTTCAATTCAATGAGCTTTTCTATATGTATTTGGCTTTCTTTTATGTACCTTCGGGTTTCAGATACAAGTTCTATGGTGGCGGGAACAGCTTTTTGTTGAGCTCTCAGGTCTGCTTGGGCTTGAGCCAAAGCATATTTTGTTGCCAATAGTTTGTCTTTTGTTTGTTGATATTCCTGAGATTTCGCAAATTCAGGAGAGGCATATTTTTCGTACAGGCTTAATAGATTGTCTAGTTCAGCTTGTACTTCTCTTATTCGTCTTTCAGCTTCTCGAACGCTTTGTTCTATATCTGTATTTAAAACGTTTACTCTATCCACGCTTTTTTGGGTTTCTGTTATTTTTTCTTGAGTTTTGGTTAATAATTCATCAGTAGTATAGTATTCAAATTCTTGAGAAAAGACTTCTTCTACCATATTTTGCCCTTGAGACAATTTTTTCTTGTTTTTTTCAAATTGAGCATTTACCAATTCCACTTCTTCTTCGCTTAATACATCCAAAGCTACTACCATTCCATTTAATTTTTGGTATTCAAATTGAGCAGCTGACATTTCGCTTTCCAATTGTTCCAGTATGTAATGTGCTTCCGTAGAGTTTTCTCCGTGTAGGGCAATCATTTCTTTATATTGAATTGCCAATTCTTTAGCTTTTACCACATGATATTGCACCAATTTAAGCTGTTGGTTTAAAGTATCGTATTGCAAATCGGAAAGTATAAAGTTGTCCATGTATGTCAAATCTTTTTCTACATCTATAAGGTTTTTTCGAATGGTAAACAGTTTCTCATATCGCATGTTCTTTTGAGGCTGAATGGCATCGGGTAAACTTCTCAGGGGAGGTTCAAAAGAATTTTCGGTAAGAGAATCTTGCACGGAAACAGAATCTTTCAGAAACGAAACACTTGCGTATTGAGGCACTATAAAATCCAAATCACCATCACGTTCAACTATTTTTTCCAGCGAATCTTGAGAAACAAAAAAACGCACATCTGTAAATTTATTAACCTCAATCAACGAGTCTGCTACTGTTAATGAGTCGGTAACAGGATGTTGGTCATCAAAAAGATTATTATATACTTCTACTTTTTGTCCGATTACGTTACCTAATTTATCTTTTAATATTATATAATGAATTTCTTGATAATATTGATAATAATATACTTGTTCCGGGATATGAAAAACTTTGGTATATGGCACAAAGTCTTCACTTTCTACTCTAATGGCATAATCTTTTCCATGGTCGAATACCAACAAATATTTGCCTAAAGAATCCGTTTTTTGTTTATACAACAAATTTTTATATTCAGGATCGAATACTGAAATAGTTGCTTGAACAGGTTTAAGAGAGTCTCCTTCGTAAACATATCCTGCAATTTCGGCAATGGGTTCTCTTTCATGGGCAAATGTTAACCGGTAAATATCCATTTTTCCATATCCGCCGGCTTTGTTGGAAGAATAATAAGCTCTGTTCAATATAGGCGTCATCATGTAAAATATATCGTCTCCTCCGCTATTGATAGGAAATCCCATGTTTTGCGGCACGCTCCAATATTTTCCGTTAAAAACAGTTTTAAACACATCGTATCCGCCAATACTGGAATGTCCTTTAGAGGAAAAATATAAGGTGCGGTCATCAGGGTCTATATAAGGTCCGTCTTCATCAAAAGGTGTATTGATGGTTGGTCCTAAATTTTCGGGGTCGCTCCACGAACCGTCTTGTTGTCTGCGTGAGACATATAAATCTAATCCGCCATAGCCTCCTTTCCGGTCTGATGAAAAAAACAATAAGCTCATATCTTGAGAAATAGACACACTGGGTTCATAGGCTTTTTCATCCAATACATTACTAAGTTCGGCTATTTTATGAGGTTTTTGCCATTTTCCGTCTTTATATTCCGATACCCAAATGTTATAGTCACTATACAGATACAGTTTTTTATCGTCAAGAGAGAATTGCACCGCCCCTTCGTGAATTTTAGTATTTACTTCGTCGCTTATGGGCCATGGTTCTTTTGCTTTAAAAGGTTTCATCAATGAAAAAAAGCCGGCTTGTTTGGAAATGTTTTTAGGAATTGTAAACAATCCTCCTTCCGTAATTTCGGTTATATATATATCTTCGAAATAATCTCCATCGGGCGATATTTTTCCTCCCACGTTTTTGGGGTAACGAGCCGTATATGCCAATAATTTTTCGTCGTGTGAAATAACGGGAGCATATTCGGAATATTTAGTGTTAATGACCGGTCCCAAGTTTTCTACCACCACATCTACGGGAATATTGATAATGGACTTTCCGTAATTACACCTTTTTATCTCGTGATCTACTGATTCTATTACTTTATCCACAATTTCATGCCCATACTGTAAGGTATCATTAAGTACATAGTGTTTAAATTTTTCATACTCGACAATAGCTTCATCAAACCGGTTGAGGTAATGATATGTTTTGGCTAAAAAAAAATGAGCGTCTACTGTAGAATCGGTATTGGCAATATATGTTTTTAAATAAGGAATAGCTTTTTCTCTTTCAGACTCGGAATAGTAATAGCAAAGCCCGATTTTGTAATTCAATTCGTTTGGGTCGAGCAAGGATGTTTTACATGTAGCATTTAAATGCAAATATAGAGCCAGAGCTTCATGATATTTATTTGCTTGAAAGAAATCATCTGCTTTGTGTTTTTTCTTTAAACAAGTTTTATCCTGAGCAAATACCGAAAATGCTACAAAAACAGCTATAAAAAGCCCCTCTATTTTTTTCATTATGATGAATGGTTATTCCCGCAAAAATATAAATTACGAGAAATAAACCATATAAAAGCGTGAAATTTAATAATCTATCTGCAGTTTGTCAAAGGTGTCATCGTTAATTACTTCTAATGCTTTTTGATAAGTGGGGTTTATCTCATTGTATATCTGATAATAAGCTCCTGTTCCGAATAAATTTCTGGCAAAATCGGCTTTTATCATTGTTAATATCAGCGGTTTGGAACGCTCAAAATCTTTTTTGTCAAACTCTATCTTTTGTTTTTCGGCATAACCCAAAAATTCATTTAAATAATCTTCAGGATTAAACTTTTGTTTAAATGTTTTGATATCCGGGTAAGATTTTTCCAATTCGTCCCGATGTTTATCCAAATAAGTTAAAGTAAATCTGTTAAAGATTCCTTTTCGCAATAATTTGCTGTAATACTTGCTGTTATAAGAGGTGTCAAGCGGCACGAAAACATCCGGCATAATCCCTCCCCCGCCATATACCGTTCTGCCTTTTGTTGTTTGAAATTTCAAGCTGTCAGGGAAATCAATACTGTCTTTATGGAACAATTCTCCGTGTTCATATCGTTTTTTAAAATCCGATTTGTAATCTTCATAAGGTTTTTGAATACATCTTCCGCTGGGAGTATAATAACGTTGAATGGTCAATCGCACTTGAGAACCGTCAGGCAAATTATAGGGTTTTTGCACTAAACCTTTGCCAAAAGAACGTCGCCCGATAATTACGCCTCTGTCGTTATCTTGTATGGCTCCCGACACGATTTCACTGGCAGATGCAGAGCCTTCGTTAATTAAAACCACTATTTTTCCTTGTTCTACTTCTCCAATAGCCGTAGAAAAAATTTCTTTCTTTGGAAAGGAACGTCCTTCTGTGTAAACAATCATTTTTCCGCTTGGTAAAAACTCATCCGAAAGTTCTATGGCTGTTCGCAAATATCCTCCGCTATTGTTTCTCAAATCTAGAATTAAATGCTCCATACCTTGTGCTTTAAGGTCTTCTACGGCTTTTTTAAATTCGTGCATGGTAGTGGCTGAAAAGCGGTTTACTTTTATATATCCGATTTTGGGTGCAGCCATATAAGCGGCATCTACACTAAAAATGGGAATTTTGTCCCGCGTAATGGTAAATTCCAAAGGTTCTTTTTCCCCTGAACGTAATACTTCTACCGTAACTTGAGTTCCTTTAGGACCTCTTAAACGGTCTGCAACTCCTTTGTTTGTAATACCTATTCCGGCAACGTTTTCGCCATCTACGGTAATAATTTTATCTCCCGCCTGGATACCTACTTTTTCAGAAGGACCTCCTGAAATGGGTGTTACCACCAAAATAGTATCGTTTAATATGTTGAATTGAATACCGATACCTTCAAAGTTTCCCTGTAAAGGTTCGTTCATTTTCTGCAAATCTTCTTTGGTAATGTATGTGGAATGCGGGTCGAGTTCTTTGAGCATACCCACTATGGCATCTTCTACTAATTTTTCTTCTTGAACAGAATCTACATAGCTGTTTTCCACAATTTTCAATAAAGTGGCAAATTTAAACGCACCTTCCGTAATAGTGGCTTGAGGAAAAGTTTTAAGCGTAAGAAATATTAAAATCAAAAAAACTATCTTTCTCATATCAAATATTTTAATTGTCAAAATCTAAATCAAAAATTAAACCAAAAAATTTAACACTACAGGTTTGTCCGAAACAAA
>CAZLMS010000156.1:0-5525 GCA_964560645.1 uncultured Flavobacteriales bacterium
TTGGTTTTCTGAATTTTGGAAGAGCCTACTCGAATAAATTCTCCCGTTTCTAACACTCTGAGTAAACGAACTTGGGTTTCTAAAGGTAATTCTGCAACTTCATCCAAAAAAATAGTTCCGCCGTTAGCCACTTCAAAGTAACCTTTTCTGTCTGATGAAGCACCTGTAAAAGCACCTTTTTCGTGTCCGAAAAGCTCCGAGTCAATAGTTCCGGGAGGTATGGCACCGCAGTTTACGGCAATATAAGGTCCGTGCTTCCGGTGGCTTAAATGATGAATAATTTTAGGCATTACTTCTTTTCCCGTTCCGCTTTCTCCGGTAATTAAAACACTTAAATCGGTGGGGGCAACCCGCATTGCCGTTTCGATGGCTCTGTTGAGTTTTTCCGAGTTGCCGATTATGCCAAATCGTTGTTTTATTTGTTCTAATGTCATTAGTCAATGTCTTTTACAAGTTCGGTTACCTTTCCTTTAAGAGTGGCAGCCGTGCAATCGGTAATTTTTATGTTTACGTATTGTCCTTTTTTATAATGCTCTTTAGGAAATACAACCACTACATTTTGCGAATTTCTTCCAAAAAGAAAGTCTTCGGAACGTTTAGAGGTTCCTTCAATCAAAACGGTTTGTATTTTTCCTACATGTCGTCGGTTCTGCTTAAGAGAATGTTGGTTTTGCAATTGGATAATTTCTTGAAGGCGTCGTTTTTTGGTTTCAAGCGGTACATCATCTTTATATTTTCTTTCCGCCAATGTTTTAGGACGTTCGGAATAAAAGAACATATAGGCAAAATCGAACTCCACTTGCTGCATTAAATCAAGAGTGTCTTGATGTTGGGCTTCTGTTTCTCCGCAAAATCCGGCAATAACGTCTGTAGAGATTCCGCAGTCGGGCATATATTTCCGAATGCTTTTAATTTTTTCCAGATACCATTCACGCGTATATCCGCGATTCATTTTTTGCAAAATTTCATTATTGCCGCTTTGTACCGGCAAATGGATGTATTTACAAATGTTGTCGTATTTAGCCATTACTTCAAGCACGTCATCAGTCATGTCTTTAGGATGCGAAGTAGAAAAACGAACCCTTAACCAAGGACTTACTTGAGCCACCATTTCGAGCAATTGGGCAAAATTTACGGTAGGCATAGAAGAGTCTTTTACTTCTCCTTTTTTATTGATATTCCAACGGTAAGAATCCACGTTTTGCCCTAAAAGAGTTACTTCCCTGTAACCTTGTTCGTATAGTTGTTTAGCTTCATTGACAATAGATAAAGGGTCGCGGCTGCGTTCTCTTCCTCGGGTAAAAGGCACCACACAAAAACTGCACATATTGTCGCAACCTCTCATAATTGAAATAAAGGCTGTAACCCCGTTGCTGCTTAATCGTACAGGATTGATGTCGGCATAAGTTTCTTCCCTCGAAAGCAATACATTTACGGCTTTTCGCCCGTCAGACACTTCTTCTATTAAATTAGGTAAATCACGATAAGCATCAGGACCTACTACAATATCCACCAATTTTTCTTCTTCCAGCAAATCTTTTTTCATTCGCTCAGCCATGCAACCGAGTATGCCTATAATTAAATCGGGCTTTTGTTGTTTTTGATTCTTAAATGTTTTTAAACGGTTTCTTACGGTTTGCTCTGCTTTTTCTCTAATAGAGCATGTGTTAAGCAAAATAAGGTCTGCATCTTCTTGGATGTCTGTGGTTTTATATCCTTTTTCTTGTAAAATGGAAGCTACAATTTCACTGTCCGAAAAATTCATTTGACAACCGTAACTTTCAATATACAGCTTTTTTTTTCCCGTATTGTTGGAATTGCTATTTAACAGAGTTGCTGTTCCTTGTTTTTTTTCGTCAATTGTTTTCAATGTATCCGGAATTTTATGCAAAGATAAGTAATCCATGGTTATGACAAAATGACACATGCTGTTTCTATGAAGTTGTTTAAAGTTAAAATACAAAATAAGACTTAAAATACTGAATGCTAGTAGATATTTTTTCAGTGTAATTTTGAAACTAAAAACGCAACTTGGAAAGCCTTGTGGTTATTGGCTTTTACTGTAATTTTACTCAGGAAACTTTAAACAACTTTTATGAAAAAATAAAATAGGATTTTTAAAATTTTGATGAACGGTAAAAAATAGTTTTCACATCGAATTTTCGGTAAAAAATATTTTTAATTAACAGCCAACCTTTGTATCTTTATGTACGTTATTAAATTGTAATCTTAAAGATTGTTTAATCTAAATATTTGTATATGAAAAGATTAAAATTAATCGCGACAGGTTTTTTAGCAGTAGCTTCTGCATTTGCTCAAACTTCGAGCATTGCTCAAAAAGGATTAAAAGCGGTGAATTCAAACACAAGTTTACCGCAAAATGTGTCAAGAAAAATTATTCAGGTTTCCAAGAATGGGCAAAATTTGAATCAAAAATCTAACTCAACACTGCAGACATCTGCTTATCAAAGTACTCCTTCTTCTGAACATGTATATCCGGTAATGCCTCCACATCGTACATGTGGTACAATGGAGGCAGATAGTATGTTGAGGGCAAAGTTTCCCGAATTGGGTACACTTATGGATTTTGAAAAATGGATGGCACAAAAAATTGAGGAATTACCTCCAAGTGCCAGAGCACCTATATACAGAATTCCGGTGGTGGTACACGTGATTCATAAAGGTGAAGCTGTAGGTAGCGGGTTGAACATCTCTCAAGCACAAATACAATCACAAATCGATCGGTTAAATGAAGATTATCAAAGATTAAACTCCGATGCATCCAGTACTCCGTCTGTTTTTCAGCCGGTAGCGGCAGATTGTCAAATAGAATTTTGTTTGGCACTTCGAGATCCTTCGGGAAATACATTAGCTGAACCGGGAATAGATAGAATTAACGGTCCTGCTTCGGGGTTTGGAACCCCTCCTTATTCTCAAGCTACTGTGGATAATACCATTAAGCCTGCTACAATTTGGGACCCTACTCAATATATGAATATCTGGGTAACAGATATTGGAGGTGGTTTGTTAGGCTGGGCTCAATTTCCTACCGGTTCAGGATTACCGGGATTAACAGGAGGGGCTACAGGTGCTAATACCGATGGCGTAGTAATCTTATATACGGCATTTGGAGATATTACTAAAGTAACTACTCCGCAATTATCGGCAGGAGCACCATACAATATGGGAAGAACTGCTACGCATGAAGTAGGACACTGGTTAGGTTTAAGACACATTTGGGGAGATGGAGGAGGTTGTAATTCTGATTTTTGTAATGATACCCCTACGGCTGATCAGGCTCATTATGGATGTCCAACACATCCGTATCATGTAAATGCTTGTGGAGGTGGAACTTCTCCTAATGGAGAAATGTTTATGAATTATATGGATTATACAGATGATGGTTGCATGAATTTATTTACCCAAGACCAAAAAACTCGAATGATGACGGTAATGGTTAATTCTCCCAGAAGAAAAGAATTACCGTCTTCTACGGTATGTGATCCTTTAACACCACCTAACTGTAGTATTACGGCATCGACGCAAACTGTACAAGAAAACGGCACGGTGGTGTTCAATGATGCATCTACAGGAAACCCTACTTCATGGAGTTGGACTTTTCAGGGTGGAACCCCTTCAACTTCTACTTCGCAAAATGTAACTGTAACTTATCCTACGGCAGGTGTATATGGAGTTACCTTTACGGCAACCAATACAGCCGGAACTTGTACCATAACCAAACCGGCATATATTACGGTTACAACTCCGCCTCCGCCTGTATGTAATTTCACCTATTCCCCTGCAACACCTGCTGCAGGTTCTCCGGTACAATTTACAGATTTAACCACTAATACACCTACTTCGTGGAATTGGACATTTCAAGGAGGTACCCCCTCTACATCTACCCAACAAAATCCAAGTGTAATATTTCCTGCTGCAGGAAGTTACAATGTTACTTTAACAGCATCGAATGGTAGTGGTAGCTGCTCTACAGTGCAAACCATATCTGTAATTACAGTTACTTCAGCTCATTGTGACACTTTGGGTTACCCCTATGTAGGTACTCCTGTTCTGTACTCAATATCGGGAGGGTACTTGATAGGATGGAATGCCTATAAAGACAAGTCGAAGGCGGAGTTTTACACAAATCCTTCGCCATATAACGTAGTAACGGGAATGTTGGTGTGGATAGGAGCTATAAATGACGGAGGAAACGGCGCTCAAGTACAATTTAATATATGGGATAATTCTGGAGGAGGAGGGTCTCCGGGAACAATTATCGGTCAGGAAGTATATAATTTAGCCGATATCAATGCTGTAATAGCTAATAGAGGCTTGTTGCAGGTGGATTTTGTGCCGAATATTACCGTAACCGGAAATTTCTATGCCGGAATGAGTATGATAGGTTTTGGTGCAAATGATACGCTTGGTATAATTAGTAACATGATAGGAGATGCTGTTTCAGGAGGGGCGTGGGAACAATTGAGTAATAACTCTTGGGTTGATATCCAGTCAAGCTGGGGATTTTCCGGAAATATAAATGCTTTCTTCTGGCCAATGGTAACGGATGCCCCTGTAAATACAGTTATTACTACAAGTAATACAACTATATGTAACGGAGAATCTATTGCCTTTGATGGAACCAATTCGGTAAATGAAATTGCTTATACATGGGCATTCCCTCAAGGTAGCCCAACTACTTCTTCTGCAGGAAATATAACTGTAACTTATAACACTACCGCCACATCAGCTTGGGCATATTTGGGAACAGACGGTTATTGTGGTGCTTATGATTATGACAGTGTGCAAGTGTTCATCAATCCGACACCTTCCGTAACGGTAACAAATACAAGTGTAACATGTAATGGTGCTAATGATGGAACTGCTACAGCTAATGCATCGGGAGGTACTCCCGGATATACATATTTATGGAATACAACCCAATCTACACCTTCCATTAGCTCTTTGTCTCCGGGTACTTATAGTGTAACGGTAACCGATTCCAAAGGATGTGTTGCAAGTGGTTCTACCACGATAACGGAGCCTGCAGCATTGTCATTGACATTAACTTCTTCAAATGAAAAATGTTCCGGAGCAAATGGAAGTATTTCTTCAACGGTTTCGGGTGGAACAACTTCTTATAGTTATTTATGGAGTAATTCAGCAACCACATCTTCAATTACCGGAATATCAGCAGGAACGTATACTTTAACAGTAACCGATGCTAACGGTTGCACGATAAGTTCTTCTGCAACAATAATAGATGAGTCTGCTCCCGTAATAAATGTAACCACTACAGATGTAACAAGCTGTGGGGTAAATGATGGAACTGCAGGAGTAGTAATTTCGGGAGGAAAAACACCTTACTCCTATTATTGGACACCTGGAGGATATGTAACGCAAAATATAACGGGACTTTCTCCTAATACCTATAACGTAACGGTAACGGATGCGAATGGTTGTAAGGTTACATCTTCAGGAGTAGTTAACGGACCGATTGCTCCCGTAGCAAGTGTAACGGTAAG
>CAZLMS010000157.1:0-5523 GCA_964560645.1 uncultured Flavobacteriales bacterium
GTTTTCGCTCAGACAGAGACGCTTCGTTAAACAACCTTATGATTAACTACTTACCCGCTACAACCCGTCAGCACACTTACAATTTGGCCGCAACACTTTATCCTTATGCCACACAACCTAACGGAGAAGTGGGCATGCAGGGAGATGTGATATACAGAATAAAAAAAGGCAGTAAAATCGGAGGTAAATACGGAACCACCGTTGCCGTTAATTACTCCAGAGTACACAGTCCCGATACAACCAGGTACCCTTCCGTCACCGATCCCGATTCCACTCGAATGGCTTACAAAACCAATCTTTTCGGAATAGGCAAAACCCTTTATTTTTCAGACTTCAACATCGAAATCACCCGTAAAATTTCCAAAAAACTAAAAATAAAAGCAATGTATATGAATCTGGTTTACAACATGGAAATTGTGCAAGGATTGGGAGGTAAACCAACCGTATATGCAGACATCGGCGTTCTTGATATTTTGTATAAAATAGCTAAAAAACATGCGATAAGAACCGAACTTCAATATCTCCGAACCAATCAAGACCATGGCGACTGGGCAACCGTTATTGCCGAATATACCATTTCTCCGCATTGGTTCTTTGCTTTAATGGACCAATACAATATAGGAAATCCCGTACCCGAAGACCGCATCCACTATCCGTTAGGTTCTTTCGGATATAATAAAGGCGGAAACCGAATAATGGTAAGCTACGGAAGACAACGTGCCGGAATTTTTTGCGTAGGAGGTGTATGTAGAAACGTTCCTGCATCCAATGGATTAACCTTAACCGTAACAAGTACTTTTTAAGCTATGAAAAAATCAATATTTACACTTCTGTTTTTCATTGCTTTGTGGGGCTGCGATAAAATAGACGACCCATATCAAGACTATGTCCCATCCGCCCCCACTGCCAATACAAACAACGACAGCACCTCGGAGTTGTTAGTAGACACTACGGACCAAACCCAACGGGTTTTTATTGAAGATTATACGGGACACACTTGCGGAAATTGTACCGGTGCAGGATATACAGCCCGTCAACTAAAACAAACTTATGGCGATAAAATGATTGTAGTAGGAATTCACGCCGGATTTTTTGCCGAACCCTACCCCCCTTCGGCAGGAAAATACACAACTGATTTTCGTACCGCCGCCGGCGATGAATATTACACCTTCTTTAATGTACAATCAAACCCCACTATTTGGTTCGACCGCGAAAACGTGCTCACAAGTTCCACTCAAGCTCCCTGGGAAGCAGAAATTATTAACCGAACTTCCAAAAACGCCCGGGTGCAATTAGGATTGAAAATTGAGTATGATTCTACTTCAAACACTGCTCAAATTGAATTGGGTGCATACTTTTTCGATAACATTGACAGTTCTTTATATGTTACCTTGAGTTTGATAGAAGATTCCATCGTGGATTGGCAAAAAAATTATGCCTCGGGAGGAGACCCCGATTACCCCGTAGGCGATGTGCCCGACTATGTCCATCGTCATGTATTAAGAGATAATGTAAACGGTATTTGGGGAGAACAATTGGCTGCCAATGCTCAAAAAGGAGATTTATTTACAAAACAATATACCTACACTCCGACAAATTACCTGGATATTAAACACTGCTCCATTGTGGCATATATTTACAATAATGACCACCCTACTCGAAAAGTATTACAAGTAACGGAAAAACACCTTATTACCCATTAGCACCTAAAAAACTTATCTTTGAAGCATGAAAAAGCTTTTTTTTCTGCTTCTGTTTTTTTATACCGCAAGCCTTTTCTCTCAAATAAAATTCAATGCGGGATTTACGGCAGGATTAAACACCTCTCAAGTTCAAGGCGACGGATATTCCGGGTTTAATAAATTAGGACTGCGCATAGGCGGTTGGACGGATGCCGTGTTGTCGGAAAACGATTTTGTCGGATTTCAAATATTGTATTCTCAAAAAGGAAGTAAAAAACCTCCTTATCCCAAATTAGGCGATTACAGCGTTCGCATCATAAGAGTAAATTATATTGAAGTACCCGTAACTTACAAAAGAAAAGCAGGTAATTTTATTTATGAAGGCGGATTAACATTCGGAAAAGTTATCGGCGAAAGATATTTTGACGAAAGCGGTGAATACACTCCCCCCATTAAATTCAACCCCTTTGAATTGGGCTATTTACTCGGCATTCACTATTTTTTAAATGCTCATTGGGAAGGAGTAGGGGCTTTTGGCGGTTCCGTATTATCCGCTCGTGATTTTGGAGCATATATTCCCGAAATTGGATTTTTAAACAATTGGAGACGAGGGACATATCATTTATGGATTTCGTTTTCACTAAATTACAAACTTGGAAACTAAAGAAAGAAATATCGTAGTTGCCGTAACAGGTGCCAGCGGGGCTATTTATGCCTATCTGCTGTTAAGAGAATTAGAAAAATACAAAAATCAAATTAACAAAGTTGCCGTAGTTTTTTCTAAAAATGCGAAAACCGTGTGGGTACAAGAACTGGAAAATACCGAATACAAAGATATTCCTTATCCTGTTTACGAAAACTCCGACTTTTTCGCCCCTTTTGCAAGCGGGTCGTCTTCATTTAACACCATGATTATCTGTCCTTGTTCCATGGGAACTTTAGCCCGTATATCAAACGGAATTTCAGACTCACTCATTACCAGAGCTGCCGACGTAATGCTCAAAGAACGAAGAAAAATAATTGCCGTAATTCGAGAAACACCTTTCAATCTTATTCATATCGAAAACATGAAAAATTTTACTTTGGCAGGCGGGATTGTATGTCCGGCAATTCCTTCTTTCTATTCCAAACCTCAAACAATTGAGGAAGCGGCTCTTACGGTAGTAAACCGTGTGCTTTCATTAACGGGAATCAATACTGACAGTTATAGATGGGGCGAAGAAAAATAACTCTGATATGTTAATGTTCAAATCTGTGTTGATAGAATAAAGTATTCAACCTTTTATGCCATTGTCCCCTGTTTAATTTTGCCGGGATGTTTACCGTCGGTGAATACATTTTATTGTTTTCGGGAGGAATATTAGCCTTTTATTACCTGTTTTTCTTTCTGAGATTATACTTATATAATCCGAAATTTACAACTCCTGCCGACAAGCCGGTATCTGTAATCATTGCCGCCAAAAACGAAGAAGAAAACCTTTGCGAAAACCTCCCTCTTATCCTCAATCAAAACTATCCGGAATTTGAAGTTGTTGTAGTAAACGATTGTTCCTGGGACGGCACCCAAGAAGTGTTAGAAGCTTTTCAAGAAAAATACGACCATTTAAATGTTACCCAATTAAAAGAAACGGAACTTTTTAGCGGCGGGAAAAAATATGCTGTTGCTCTGGGCGTAAAAGCCGCCCGGTATGATTATTTGCTTTTTACGGATGCGGATTGTAAACCGTCTTCCAAGCATTGGATTACGGAAATGATGAAAGGTTTTAACAAAAACAAAAAAATTGTTTTGGGTTACGGTAAATATGAAAAAATGCCCGGTTTTTTGAACAAGCTCATTCGATATGATGCGTTTTCCATTGCTCAACAGTACTTGTCAATGGCTTTGGCAAAAATACCCTACATGGGAGTAGGCAGAAATATGGCTTACCACAAATCGTTATTTTTTCAGTCTCAAGGGTTTAAAAAACACATTCATCTGCCTTCGGGAGACGACGACCTTTTTATCAATGAAGTAGCTACTGCCGAAATTACATCAGTGGTTGTAAATCCGCGCAGTTTTACCGTTTCTGCTCCAAAAAAAACTTTTAAGGAGTGGGCATGGCAAAAAAAACGACATCTTACTACGGCTAAACATTACCGATTCACACATCAAATTATTTTGATGATTTTAATTTTTTCCAAATACTCGTTTTTCTCCGCGCTGATTTTTAATTCTGTCCAAAACCCTTTGAATACTTTGGTTTTATCTGCTTTTTCCACATGGTTTGTAATGCATCTGACCGTAATTAAACTAAACATGATAAAACTCGAAGAAAAAGGTTTCTGGTTGCTTTCGCCGTTTCTGGAAATTCTACTTTTGATAATTTACCCTATCTTTACAGTTTCAAACTTTTTCCATAAGCCCGGTAGATGGATAAGATAAACCCCAATTTTTCTCCCAAAGCACTCGAAGATATCAAGCTGGTAAACCAAGCTATAGAAGGTGACCAAAAGGCTTATGCCAAACTTATGAGTCGCTATAAAGATGCCATTTATTTTATGCTTTTAAAAATGGTTAATAATAAATCCGATGCGGAAGATTTAACCATTGAAGCATTTGGAAAAGCCTTTAAAAATCTCAACCAATACACTCCCGACTATGCTTTTAGCACATGGTTGTTCAAAATCGCATCGAACAACTGTATTGATTTTATCAGAAAGCAAAAAATGAAAACCTACTCCATAGACCAACCGATGACGGATGACGACGGCGACGAAATGAGTATTACTTTAAAATCAAACATACCGGACCCGGAAGAAGAAATTATAAAAAAACAAAAAGCTGCTATTTTAAGAGAAGTGGTTCAACAACTCAAACCCCGGTACAGGGTATTGGTGGAACTTCGTTATTTTAAGGAATATTCTTACGAAGAAATTGCTCAAGAACTGGAACTTCCGTTGGGAACTATTAAAGCTCAACTTTTTAGAGCCAGAGAATTGCTTTTCCAAATCTTGAAAAACCGAAAAGGTCGTTTTTAATGGGCGCATCCGTTGACGTAATACACCGTTATTTTTCCATAAATCCCACACAAGAAGAACAGTTTAACAAAGCGCTACAATTATATCGCTATTGGAATGAGCAAATCAATGTAATTTCCAGAAAAGATATTGATAATTTGGTTGTTCATCATTTTCTACACTCGTTGGGAATTGCAAAAGTTATTCAATTCAAACCCAATGCCGATATTTTGGACGTAGGAACCGGCGGGGGCTTTCCGGGAATTCCTTTGGCTATTATGTTTCCTGACACCCGGTTTCATCTTATAGACTCTATTGCAAAAAAAATAAAAGTAGTAGCGGAAATTTCCAAATCTTTAAACCTCTCTAATGTAACTTACGAGCAAGTCAGAGCAGAAAAACACAAACGCACGTATGATTTTGTGGTAAGTAGAGCTGTTACGCAAATGAAACCCTTTATGGGATGGGTAAAAAACAATTTTAAACCGGAAAACCGCCATTCTTTTAAAAACGGTATTTTCTATTTAAAAGGTGGGGATTTGTCGGAAGAAATGCAAGGCATCAACCATGAGGAATTTGCTTTGAAAAAATATTTTGAAGAACCTTTCTTTGAAACGAAAAAGGTTGTTTATGTGTATATGTAAGCTTCTTGCTTAACAAAAAAATCCCTACTTTTACCCCATGCAAACCTGCGGAGAAATAGCCAAAACACGCCGTGCCTTTGGCATGCTTGCGCCGGGTAGGGTGTTTAATAGCGGGGAGTATAGGTTTGGATTTAACGGGAAAGAGGATGATAATGAGGTATTGGGATTGGGACGTTGGCAAGACTACGGCGAACGACACT
>CAZLMS010000158.1:0-5330 GCA_964560645.1 uncultured Flavobacteriales bacterium
GCACGTATGATATTATTTTAACGGCATATTCGGAAGACGGATGTAAAAACACCATCATTCAGCAAGGAGCAATTACTGTTTATCCTGCTCCCGACGCAGATTTTATTGCCGACCCGGAAGAAGCATTGCTTACTAACCCGCTGGTAAACTTCGATGCTACTCCTACCACTAATGTAACGGATTCTTTATACATCAATTGGAACTTTGACGACGGTTCATTGAGCGAAGAAAATGTGTTTGTGGTGGAACATGTATTCCCGGATACCGGTCATTATGATGTGTCATTGATAGCGATTAACGAATACGGATGTATTGATACGGCTACCCATCAGGTATATATTAAAGCGGATTACGCACTTTATACGCCTAATGCGTTTACGCCCAATAACGACGGCATAAACGACACCTTCTTCCCCGATGGTGTGGGTATTGCTTTTGAAGACGGTAAATTTAAGTTCATGGTGTTTGACAGATGGGGAGAATTAATCTTCCAGTCTTCTTCCAGAAGCAATCCCTGGGATGGAATTGCACATGAGAAAGGCGGAAAAGAAGTGGTGAAAGAAGGAGTGTATGTATGGAAAGTAATTGCCGAAACGTATGATGGTAAGAATATTACCCAAAAAGACGCTCAAGTGGCAGGTATTGTTACGGTGATTAAATGATAATATATCTCCCCCGGCCACAGCGGGGGAGATTAAAAATAAAGATGAAACGAATATTATTTCTATTAGGATGTTTTTTATCAACTATAGGTTTTGCTCAAAACTTTACGTTCAATAATAATGGAGATACTATACAGTATGGGCGATTAAATTTGAGCTATAATTTTAGTGCAACGGTTGAAAACCTTACATCATCGTCAAAAAATTATCGGGCGGAATTGATAAATATTCAACTTCCTTCTACTTGGGAAGTGAGTTATTGCACTCCTGCGGCATGCTACCCGCCGGGAGTTACCAATACTACTTTTTCATTGGACGGAAATAGTCAAGGTGCGATTACTACAGAGTTTCATGTGGGAAACACAAAAGGGTTGGGAAGTGTTCGCCTTAAAGTGACGGATTTATCTGACAATGAGGTTCAATATATAGATTACTATGTGGAAGTAAAGAGTTTTTTAGGAGAATTTAGCGACACGTTGATTTTTACGGGAACAAACGAATTTAAACGAATATTTTTTGACGTCTATAATAACACATCGGCAGCTATAGAAGTAAAAATATTCTTAACCAATGTAAATATTCCTCAAGATTGGCAAACCGGTATATATACATCTTCGGGGACATTTTCGGAAACGGATACGGCAATGATAACAATTTCATCCACTAATTGGGAGTTGGCGGGGATTGATTTTAATACGGGAAACACTCCTGATTCGGGAAAGGTAACGGTTAATCTTTTAAATCCTTTGGATTCTACATTATTTACTCAGGAAATTATCGTACATTCCTCTGAAGTCACGTCGGTAAATAAGCAATATTCGGAATCTGTTTTAGTATATCCCAACCCCTTTACTCATCAAACAACAATAAAAGCTCCGAAACAAAGTGAAATACGTGTTTTTGATTCTGCCGGGCAATTGATTGAAAAGGGAACTTTTGAATTTGGAAGTCATTATCCGCCGGGGGTTTATATAGCGGAAATAACCATACGGCAAACCGTAAAAACCGTGAAAGTTGTAAAAAAATAATTATTTGCTTAAGATAGTCTGCTTATTTGGAATAATTTTGGGTAAAATTTCGGTATGCGATTGTTGTTATCTTTTCTTTTGATTGTTCCTATTGTTGTTATTGCACAAAAAGATTCCACAAATAGCTGGAAGCTATATCCGCCAAAGAAAATTGTCAACCATCAAAAAAAGTTGGCGATAACAGACAATAATTCAAAACCGGAAAACGCCGAAATAAAAAACTCTCCGGTAGTAATTCAACCCGGTGTGATAAATATTCAAACAACAGATTGCATAGAAGACTTGGAAGAAAAGAACAGAAGAATTTTAAAAAAACAAGCTGCTGTTTCCGGTTTCAGGTTACAGATATATTCAGGCAGTGGCGTGCATAGTAGAGAAGATGCCGAAAAAGCAAAAGCGGAATTTATTTTAAAATACCCTGATATTCCTGCGGAAGTTATTTTTCAATCACCCTATTTTAAAACGCGAGTAGGCTTTTTTCATACCAAAAGCGAAGCTATTAAGTTTCAAAACGAAGTGTTTGATGATTTTCCGGCATCTTTTGTTGTAAAAGACAGAATTCCTTTGGATATCGTACAATCAACTTACACGGAAAAATAAGATGTTTAATTCCTCTCCTAAGAAAGACATTAGAACAGCCTCAGAACAAGAGTTGACAACATTGATTCAAGAACTCAATCAACCGAAATTCAGAATACGGCAAATCAAAGATTGGGTTTGGAAGCATCAAGTTTCGGATTTTAAAGAAATGCGTAATATTCCTAACAAATTGATTGAGGTATTGTCGAACAATTATCAATTACATAATATTCGGGTTGCATACAAAGCCGAAAGTAAAGACGGCACCGTTAAATTGGCATTTCGCCTTTATGACGGTTTTTTAATAGAAGGAGTGTTAATTCCTACGCAAAAAAGAATGACGGCATGCATTTCTTCTCAAGTGGGGTGTGGCCTGACGTGTAAGTTTTGTGCTACAGGAAAACTTAAGCGAGAACGAAACCTCTTGCCGTTTGAAATATATCAACAAGCATTTATCATTAACCAAATAGCACTTGAAAAGTATCAGAAACCGTTAACAAACATTGTGATGATGGGAATGGGCGAGCCGCTTTTGAATTATAAAAATGTATTAGAAGCTATTGACCACATGACAAATCCCGACTATTTGGGAATATCTCCTAAAAAAATTACCCTAAGCACAGCAGGCATTGCTAAAATGATAAGGAAATTAGCCGAAGACCAACCCAAAATCAACTTTGCTTTGTCGTTGCATGCCGCCAATGATGAAAAAAGAAATAAAATAATGCCCATAAACGAACAAAATAACTTACGAGAATTGATAAAAGCATTAAAATATTACCACGGCAAAACAGGAAGCAAAATCACTTTTGAATATATTCTATTTAACAATTTTAATGATTCTAAACAAGACGCGGATGAGCTTATAAAAACATGCAAACAAGTTCCGCAGTCTAAAGTAAATCTTATTGAATTTAACAGTGTGGAGGGAAGCAATTTTTCGAAATCTTTGAATGCCGATTGGTTTTGTAAATACCTTAATCAAAACGGGGTGTTGGCTAAAATAAGGAAAAGTCGTGGAGAAGACATTGATGCGGCATGCGGACAATTAGCCAATAAAATTAAACCAAAATAAGATGGTTTTATACAGCAATATATGACGTTTTAAAAAACAAATTGTTGAAATAAAATCGAGATAATCCTATTTGGAAAGAAAAAAAGCGTATCTTTGGGGCATAATTATTTAAAAGTATCAACAAGTCATTCTTTTCGGAATTTTAATCAAATCAATTTTTTATGAGTACCAATATGAAAGCAATCCGCTTCGAAAGAAGTACGGATTTTGCAAAAGAATTAAACAAAAGAATTAAAAATTATTTTAAAGAAAACAACATAAGCCGTTACGGAAACAAAACGCTTTATTGGAAAACGGTTTTTATGTTTTCCTTGTATGCCGTTCCCTATATATTGCTTGTATCAGGAATAATTCATGCAAATTGGTTTTTGTTCTTAGTTTACACCTTAATGGGAATCGGTTTTGCCGGGATTGGTTTTAGTGTAATGCACGATGCTAATCACGGAGCATATTCCAAAAACCAGAAAGTGAATAAATGGCTGGGAGCATCGCTCAACGTATTGGGAGGCTATGACTTATGTTGGAAAGTACAGCACAATGTTTTACATCATACTTTTACTAATATTCACGGACTGGACGAAGACATTGAAACAGCTCCGATTGTACGTTTAAATCCTTATGCCCCAAAGAAAAAAATTCATAAATATCAGCACCTGTATATTCCTTTTTTGTATGGTTTAATGACATTTGTTTGGATTTTTATAAAAGATTTTTCTCAAATGTTTCGGTATAAGAAATTAGGTTTATTCAAACCCTATAATATCAATTGGGGATGGGAATTTACCAAAATGGTTTTATGGAAAACCTTTTATTTGTTTTATACCATTTTTGTTCCCTGGTATTTTTTAGGATATGATTTATGGGCTGTTTTGTTGGCGTTTTTTGTAATGCACTTTGTGGGGAGTGAGCTTCTTGCGTGGGTTTTTCAGTTAGCACACGTAGTGGAAGATGCGGAAATATATGACCCTAAAAAAACATCTAAATATGACGATAAATTTGCGCACCAACTTAAAACAACAACCAATTTCCATTTACCGGCTTTTATGTCATGGTTTGTCGGCGGATTGAATCACCAAGTAGAACATCACTTATTTCCTAACATAAGCCACGTGCATTACAAAGATATTATGCCCATTGTAAAGCAAACGGCAGAGGAATACGGCGTTCCGTATTATTATTTTCCTTCTTTTTATGAGGGAGCAAAATCTCACTTAATGCTTTTGAAAAAGTTAGGAAACGACGACGTGAAAATCCGTGTAAAAGAATAATTGTTACAGTTCTTTTCCCCGGATAATTAAAACACCCCAAAAGGCTTCTTTAAATATTTTAGTGCTCATTTTAGACTGTCCGATTTCGCGGTCCTTAAAGGTGATAGGGATTTCCACAAGTTTAAACCCGTGTAACCATGCCGTATATTTCATTTCTATTTGGAAAGCATAACCTATAAACCTGATTTTTTCCAAATTGATGGTTTCCAAAACTTTTCTTTTATAGCAAACAAAACCGGCAGTAGTATCTTTGATATTCATCCATAAAATCATTCGTACATATACCGATGCAAAATAAGACATCATAATTCTTGTAACAGGCCAGTTTTCTACTTTTCCACCTTTTACGTATCTCGAACCGATAGCCACATCGGCATTTCCTTCGGCGCAAGCTTTGTATAAACGAATTAAATCTTCAGGATTATGGGAAAAATCTGCATCCATTTCAAAGACATATTCATAATGTCGTTCCAAAGCCCATTTAAATCCTTCGATGTATGCGGTTCCTAAACCTAATTTTCCTTTGCGTTCTATTAAGAACAGTTTTTCGGGATATTTCTTTTGATATGTTTTAACAAGTTGTGCCGTACCGTCGGGTGAATTGTCATCTACAATCAATAAATGAAATTCTTTAGGTAAAGAGAAGACGGTATCTATCATCTTCTCTATATTGTCTTTCTCATTATATGTAGGAATAATTACTAATGAATCACTCATT
>CAZLMS010000159.1:0-5321 GCA_964560645.1 uncultured Flavobacteriales bacterium
ATATAGAAAAACTAACGCAAAATTTGAACCTTTTTGCTCAAAAAATAGCCCGTACGGATACGCTTAAACTCGATACGGCTACCTATAAAAACATTCCGGTTTATCATATTCCGTATAAAACCTTTTTGTCTTCTTTATTTGGTGATGTGTTTGATGTTATCAGCCAGCCGTATTTTATTGCCGTAAACGATTTTGTTGTGTTTGCCAATTCCAAAAAAGCAATAGAATTATATATTGATTCATACACCTCGGATTATGTGTTGAAAAATAACCCCGAATACAAAAGAGTGGCAGACAATTTGGCTTCGGAGTATAACGTGATGATTTTTAATAACATTTATCGTTCCGAAAATTTTTACAAATATTATCTTGTAGATACTTATCATAAAGATATTGAAGCCAATAAAGATGTGTTGAAAAATTTTGAGGCGGCAGTGGTGCAAATGTCGGTAGAAGCCCCCAATCGTTTCTTTACAACTTTTTATTTGTCATACAATCCCAATCATCACCAAGAAACCGAAACGTTGTGGCAAGTAGATTTAGATACAACTTGTTCTATGCGTCCGCAGGTGTTTATTAACCATTATACTCAAAACAAAGAAATTGTAATTCAAGATGATAACAATGTACTTTATTTAATTTCCAATACCGGGAAAATTCTTTGGAAAAAGCCTTTAAGTGAAAAAATCATGGGAGGTATAAAAATGGTAGATGCCTATAAAAACAAAAAATATCAAATTTTATTCAACACGTCTTCCGAAATTCATTTAATAGACCGAAATGGAAATTACGTGGAAAATTATCCTGTCAAAATTCCTTCAAAAGCTACGGCTCCGTTGAGCTTGTTCGATTATGATAAAAACAGAAAATACCGGATTCTGATATTTTCGGGAACAAAGTCTTATTTGTATGATATTAAGGGAAATATTGTAAAAGGATACGAAGGGGCGGAGACTAAAGATACGGTTTTCTTCTCCGCCAAACATATTCAACGCAACAAAAAAGATTACATCGTTATTACGGATAAATCGGGCAATGTTTACATACGCGACCGACGCGGGCTTCCGCGAATTAAAATTACCAATAAGCTGCCTGCCAATTATGATTTTTATGTGGACGGAGGAGCAAAACCCGAAGATTTATTTCTTGTTACGGCAGACACGTCGGGAGTGGTTTACAAATTATATTTCAACGATTTGCTTGTGAAACAAAAACTCATTGAGAAAAAACACTTAGACGATTTTAACTATAAAGAAATAAATAATGATAACAAATACGATATTCTGCTAACTACCGGTAATTCCTTTTTAGCATTTAACCAAGATTTTGATTTGATTTTGGCCAAAGAACTTGAAGAAGCCTGTCAAAAATTAAGCATAGACGGGTTTAAGCATCACTCTTATGTTTATATAACAGTCTATTCCTCAAAAGAAAATAAATTATTTTTGTTTAATAAAGACGGAGAGGAATACAACGGATTTCCGATGTCTTTTTACGGTTTACCTGTGATAACCGACTTGGAAAATGATGATAAACCCAACCTTATAGGGTTAAGCAACCGTAAAACATTACGTGCGTATATACTTCAAACCAATGTAAACTAAGAACTATGAAAAAGACAATCACTTTTATTTTGGCTGCTTCTTTTTTCTTTTTTGCGGGATGCAAAAAAGAATATTTTCAGCTCGACAAATTTGCAAAAACCAAATGGAATCCCGCATTGGCTTTTCCGATTATAAATTCTACTTTAACACCCTATAACATATTAACGGATTTCGATACCACCAATCTTTTTATTATTGACCCTAACACAGGCTTGTTGGCTTTGGTTTATACCGGCGAATTGTTTTCTTTCAAGCCCGACCAAATTGTAACCGTTCCCGACCAAACTTTTTCGGCGAATTATACAGCCCCCGGAATAGGAATCAATTCAGGATTTGGAACTTATACTTACAATACAACCATTACTCATAACTTTAACACCACTTCGGGCGTGCAAATAGACTCTGTTTTCTTTAAAACGGCAAACCTTGACATTTCTGTTTACTCTGATTTTCAACACGATATAGATGTTGCTATTTCCATTCCTTCAGCAAAGAAAAACGGCGTTTCTTTTTCTCAAACCGTAACTCTCCAATATCTTTCCGGTCCCAACTTTTCCATTCCGCTTGATTTATCCGGATACACTTTCGACATGACACAGGGCGGAATAACTTCCAATCAATTTGATATAGATGTCCAACTTACTTTTTATGATTCCGGAAACGGTATTTCCGGTTCGGAACAGTTTGATTTAAACGGGTCTCTTAATACACTTTCTTTTGGTTGGGTGTATGGAGATTTTGGTCAACAAACCGTTTCTACCGACAGAGACTCCATCCTTATTAAAATCTTTAAAGATGCATTGGGAGGAACAGTTTATTTTGTAGACCCGAAAATAAAAATGTATATAGACAATTCGTTTGGATTTCCGGTAAGAATTTCTGCTCAAACCCTCGAATCTCAAACATTTGCCGTTAATCCGCCTACTACAACGCCTATTATTTACAATGGCAATTCCGCTCCTTTCGATTTGGTGGATATTAATGCGCCGACATCTCCGGGACAAGTAGTTACCACAACGCTTATTATAGATACAACCAACAGTAATGTGGATATCCTAATGGAGCCTACCCCAAAATATGTATATCACCAGATACAAGCAATTTCAAATCCTGCGGGAGGGCCTTCTCAAAATTTTATTACTGACCAAAGCGAATTGAAAATCCGAACGGAAGTAGAATTGCCTTTGGTAGGATATGCCTCTGATTGGAAGTTAATAGACACGTTGGATTTTAACTTCGGGCAAGATGTGGTAAACAATGTGGAATCTCTTCTTTTGAGACTAATTGCAAACAACGGTTTCCCCGTAAATGCAAAGCTGCAAATGTATTTCCTCGACAGCCTCAATAATCCCATAGACTCATTAGTGCAAGACAGAAGTCAAAACGTAATAAGCTCTGGGATTGTGGGAAATGACGGAATAGTTACCCAACCGGTAGAAACCATTACGGATTATACATTAGATAAAGCCAGAGCACAAAATTTAGTAAATGCCGATAAAGTAGTTGTTTGGGGAGAAGCGGAAACCCCCGGAGGAAGTAGCGGAGAAATTGTAAAAATTTATGATACTTATCAACTTACTCTTCGGCTAAGTGCCAATATTGTAGGAAATATAACATTGCAACAAAATCAATAAATAGTCAATAAAATCATAGCTATGAATATTAAAAAAACACTGTTATTGCTGGGAACCATTGTTTTCGGAATAAACAATCTTAAAGCACAATATGATTTTACATTCTACCACATGGACTTTGTGCCGGAAGTTACGACAAACAATCCGGCAATATTTCCGATGGCTAAGGTAAACATAGGTGTTTCTCCGATGCTCTATTTAGGAAACAGCTTTCAATATACAGATTTTGTTACCTTAAGGTCTGACGATTCGCTCGAAATAGACATGGCAAATCTTATTTCAAAGTTAAAAAAACGAAACTATCTTTCATTTAACACAAAGGCGGATTTACTTAATATAGGATTTAGAATCAAGCAGAAAAATTATATACAGTTTACCGTTACAGAACGCGTGGATTTTCTGTTTACATACCCCGGCGATTTTATTAAACTTATTTGGGAAGGAAACGGAAAATCTCTTTTGGGTAAAACGGCAGACTTTGAAGGATTTGGAATAGATTTAAGTCATTACAGAGAATACGGAGTGTTATATGCTCGTGAAATAAACGACAAAATTACGGCGGGTATTAAACTGAAGAAACTATACGGTATGGAAAATATCTATACCAAAACCAGTAATTTAAGCCTTACTACCGATGAAAAAACTTTTGATTTGAACGTGAAAGGACAAATGGAACTTAATTCGTCGGGAATTACGGAGTTGAATGACACCAATAATGTAAATTTATCCGATCACTTCTTCGGATTGCCCAATAAAGGCTGGGGAATAGACTTAGGGGTAACCTATAAGTTTGATGAAAAAACCACTTTTTCGGGATCTATCATTGATTTAGGTTTTATCAATTGGCAACATAACACCTCCGGTGTAAAAAGCGACGAGATAGATTATACTTTTTCGGGATTTGATTTATATGACATTGTTGCCACAAACAAAGCAGGAATAGCCTCTAACCCCGATAGTGTGGGAGCTAATGTGTTTGAAGCATTTAAAGATTCTTTACAACAAACTTTTAAACTCTCTCCAACCAACGAAAATTACAGAACCCGGCTTTATACACGCTACAACTTGGCAGCTTCTTATGAATGGAGAGAAAATCACACGCTGAACTTTCTGGCTCAAGGGATGTTTTACAAAGGTCGCTTACGAGCCGGACTTTCTTTGTCATACCAACTGAAAGTGAAACGCTTTTTAAGCGTTATTGCTTCTTATTCTGTGTTTAACCGTTCTTATTTAAATATCGGTGGCGGACTTTCCCTTAATCTTGGACCGATTCAAGCATTTGCCGTGGCAGATAATATTTATGGCGCTTTTGCACCTCAAAACAATAAAAACGTGCATTTGAGAGCCGGTGTTAATTTAACGTTTGGCAAAAAAATGAATGATAAAGACAACGACGGAATAGCCGATAAAAGAGACAAATGTCCGGAATTGGCAGGGCTGAAAAAATGGGAAGGATGTCCCGATTCGGATAATGATAATATTCCCGATAACATAGACCAATGTCCTTTAGTGTATGGTTTGGAAAAATGGAATGGATGCCCCGACACGGACGGTGATGGGATTTCGGATTTGGACGACGAATGTATTGATGTTCCCGGTATCCCGGAGATGAACGGCTGCCCCGATACGGATGGCGACGGACTTTCGGATTACGAAGACGCTTGCCCCGAAAAGCCCGGAAAACCGGAAGATTTAGGTTGTCCTGATACGGATGGTGACGGGTTGGTGGACAGTAAAGATGAATGTCCCGAAAAACCCGGTACACTCAACAACTTCGGATGTCCCGTAATCAGGTTAGTAGCCCTCGGAGCAGACGGAAAACCCTTAAAAACCGTTGAAATTAACGACGAAGGACTTTTTGTTTTTGAAAATTTACCTCCCGAAGACATCAAACTTTTTAAACTCGAAGGTGAAGCCGATTATTTGCCCGATGAAATGTTGGTAGTCTTTAAAAACAACGGTAAACAACAAGTTATTTCGGCTATTCAGAATCCCAAAAACGAGTTTGAATACAAATTTTTACCTACCGAAAAAGATGAAATCGCTCTTTTGGTATTAGATGAAGACGGCTCTTTAGTCCGAA
>CAZLMS010000160.1:0-5298 GCA_964560645.1 uncultured Flavobacteriales bacterium
CGTAAAAACAGCTAATTGCTTATCGGTCAAAATCCATTTCCATGTCGTCGTGGCTCGTGCCGAAATCGGAAGATTGGTTTCTGTAATATTTTTCGCAATCAAGCTCTATGTGAATAACTTCCGGTTTTTCAAAATCTCCCTTGGATATATTTAACTCCGGGTCTTCATAAACTTTTTTCATATAATAAGCCCAAATAGGCAATGCCATGTTTGCTCCTTGCCCCAAACTTGTTCGCGAAAAACGCACACTTCGGTCTTCTGCGCCCACCCATACACCTGTTACCAAATCGGGAGTAATGCCAATAAACCATCCGTCGGAGTTATTTTGCGTGGTTCCGGTTTTTCCTGCCACAGGATATTTTATTCCGCCATAGGGACGCCGTTCCGTTTTAAAACGCAATCTGATGCCTGTTCCTACCGTTTTTCCCGTATGCCGGTTATATACGCCTTGGGTTACTCCTTTCAACAAATCAAGCATTGCATACGCCGTTTCTTCATTCATTACTTCTCTTACCTGAGGCACAAAATCTTTAATTACATTTCCGTCTTTGTCTTCTATCCGGGTTAGGAAAACAGGCTCTATCCAAATGCCTTTATTGGCAAAAGTGGCAAAAGCGCCCACCATTTCATATAAAGAAATATCAGAAACTCCCAAACAAATAGACGGCACAGGGTCTAAACGGCTGGTAATTCCCATTTTCCGGGCTAAATTAATTACTTGCTGCGGAGCGCTGGGACCAAATTGTTTTAAAACCCAAGCCGTAACCGTATTCATAGAGTTTGCAATACCGTATTTTAATGATACCATTCCGCCATATTCTTCATCGGAGTTTTTGGGAGACCAATCTTCTTCCATTCCCCATTTTTCTTTTTCAAATACCACGGGAACATTCGGAACTTCATAACAAGGAGAATATCCTTCCTGAATAGCCAAAGTGTATACAAACGGCTTAAACGTAGAACCTACTTGTCTTTTTCCCTGCTTTACATGGTCATATTTAAAATGTTTGTAATCAATGCCGCCAACCCATGCTTTGATAAATCCGGTATGAGGGTCCATAGACATTAAACCGGCTTGAAGATAGCTTTTGTAATAACGAATGGAATCCATAGGCGACATTACGGTATCTACTTCTCCTTTCCACGTAAAAACACGCATCTTCACAGGGGTGTTAAAAATAATTTCTATGGAATCTTTCGGAACTGCCCGCTTTTTAAACCCGCAATCTTCTGCCTGACATACGTAATATGTTTGACCGTTTATTTCTTCTTTTTGCACATATTTTCCTCTTCGTCCGCAATTGGCACATTCTCTTCCCGTAAGCACTCGATAACGTTGTGTTCGTTTCATGGCGGCTCTTAAAATTTTTTCAACTTCTTTATTGGACACCCGCCAGTCAAACGGAGCTTTTTTCCCTTTTCTTTTTAAATCTCTAAAAAATGCGGGCTGCAATTCTTTGCTAAGATGTTCTTTTACTGCCCACTCTGCATATTTTTGCATGCGTGAATCAATAGTTGTATAAATTCTTAAGCCGTCTTTGTAGATGTCATACGGCTTTCCGTTGGGTTTTTTAATGAGGTATTCTCCCGTAACGGAATCTTTTGCAAGCAGTATTTTTTTCAACTCCGCTCTAAGCACTTCTCTAAAATAAGGCGCTAAACCTTCTTTATGGTCCACTTTTTGGAAATGAAGTTCTAAAGGCAATCGTTTTAAACTGTCAAATTCTTGTTTGGTAATATATCCGTTTCGCATCATTTGATATAATACCACATTTCTTCTGTGTAAAGTTGTGTCGGGGCGGCGAACGGGGTTGAAAAGTGAAGGGTTTTTAGCCATTCCCACCAAAACCGCTGCTTCTTCTATTTTTAAATCTTTAGGGTCTTTACTGAAATATACGTTTGATGCCGATTTAATTCCGACAGCATTATTTACAAAATCAAGTTTGTTAAAATACATTGCTATAATTTCCTCCTTGGTGTATTGTCTTTCCAATTGAACGGCAATAATCCACTCTTGCAATTTTTGAATAATTCTTCCCAGCGTGGAGGTAGAACGTTCGTGAAAAAGCATTTTTGCCAACTGTTGGGTAATGGTGCTGGCACCTCCTTTTGTTCCCAAAAATGCAATTGCCCGCAAAGTGCCTTTCAAATCAATTCCGCTGTGGTTGTAATATCTTTCGTCTTCGGTAGCCACCAAACCGTTTACCAAATACGGTGAAAGCTCGTCATAATCCACATTTATTCTATTTTCTCTGAAATACGTTCCCAATATTTTCCCGTCGGCAGAGTAAACAATTGATGCCAAATTGTTTTTGGGGTTTTCTAATTCTTCAAACGAGGGCAGTTCTCCAAAAACACCGGCTGCTACCAGCCAAAAAATTAAAAATACAGATGCCAGCCCTCCCGTTACAATTAACCAAAAGAAAATGATGTATTTTTTGTATTGCTTTAATTTCTTTGCCATTGGGTAAAATTAACGCTTCGTTTTTTTCAAAATTTTAAAGGTATTAAAAAACATTAAAAGTACAGTGTTAATAATTGTTATTGAAACATTTGAAAAAATTTATAGCTTTGTCTCATAATCTTAAAAACTTTTTAATCATGAAAAAATTATTTATGCTCTTAATGATTGCCGGTGCTTTTACATTAGCATCTTGCGGCGGTTCAGGAGAAAAAGCTTCAGAGGAAGGGGCTAAAGAAGAAATGAAATGCGAAAGCGGAAAATGTCAAGAAGGCAAGTGTAATGAGGAAAAATCGGAAGAACACAAGTGCGGTGAAGGTAAATGTGGTGATGAAAAAGCTGAAGAAAGTAAATGCGGTGAGGGTAAATGCGGAGAAGGAAAGTGCGGAGAAGATTCTCACGACGATGATGAAGATGACGATAAAGAAGAAAATGCTGAACACGCCGAATAAAAACATATTCAACAAAAAACAGACAAAAAGCCCCGAAAATCGGGGCTTTTTTGTTAATACAATGCCATGCTAAATTTTCGACGGTATTTTTGTGTGAGTTCGTGCGACTCTCCTAACAAATGAAAAATTGCTATCACTGTTTTCCGGGCGATTTCTTCACAACATTTTTTATCAATCATTATAGATTGAATCAATAAATCCAGCGTTTTTTCAATATTTTGTTCTTGTAATGCTTCCCGGGCTTCTGTGAGGTATTGTTGAACAGACTTGTCGTTAAAATCCGAAGATAAAAAGTTGCGAAGTGTTTCTATATCGTTTTTCAAATCTTCATATTTGAAGGACAGTCCGTTTACATTCTGATATGCTTTTTCCAAATCGGAAATCCATATTTTTTTTACAAGTTCCGCCTTAGCCTCTTCTATATCGGGGTGGTTTTTAATAAATGCTTCCAAATCGGAAATGGTGTTTGTTCCTTCTTCTATATTGAGAAGAAGTCGTTTTAATTCTTTTTTTCGTTCGTCAGGAAGATTTTCCTCGAGCCATTTCTGAAGTTGAGGTTTGGGTAATGCTCCCGAAAGTTCGGAAACTACTTGTCCTTTGTAAAAAATTTTCAAATTAGGAATTCCTCGAATTTGAAATTGAGCCGCTATATCGGGTTGCTCTTCGGTATTTACCTTTACCAGTTTCCATCTACCTTGTGCTTCTTGAGCTAATTCTTCTATTACGGGTCCTAAAAAACGACAAGGTCCGCACCATTCCGCCCAAAAATCAACCACTACAGGTTTTTGAAAAGATGCTTCGATTACTTCTTTTTGAAAATCCGCCATATCACAAGTTTTTATGCAAAATTAAACTTGCTTCGACCGGATTTTTGTAACCGGAATTACAAAATCATTCCCGCTCCAACAGTTACATTGGTAGCTTCGTCAATTAAAATCAAACTTCCGGTATTTCTGTTGCGTTCATAACGGTCGTAAAACAATGGTTGAGTAGTTCGGATTTTAATACGGGCAATGTCATTCATGCCTATCTGCTTGTCTTCTTCGTTTCGGTGAAGCGTATTTATGTCGAGTTTATACTGAACATCTTTTACTAAACAACGAGCCGTTTTGGTGGTATGCATAATGGTATATTTACCATTGAGTTGTAAAGGTTCTTTTGCCAACCAGCAAACCATTAAATCTATATCTTGTCCTACCTGCGGTTGATTGTTTTCCCTTACAATCATATCTCCCCTGCTAATATCAAAATCGTCTTCCAAAGTAATACAAACAGACATCGGTGCAAATGCTTCTTCAAGCTGTTTTCCGGCAAGTTCTATGTTTTTTATCTTGGTGGAAAATCCCGAGGGTAAAATCACTACCTCGTCTCCGGGTTTAAAAACTCCTCCGGCAATTCTTCCGGCATATCCTCTGTAATCGTGAAATTCTGTTTTTTGCGGACGAATAACATACTGAACCGGAAAACGGCAATCTATATGATTTTGGTCTGAGCCAATGTGAATATTTTCAAGAAGATATAACAAAGTAGGTCCGTCGTACCAAGGCATTTTTTCGGAACGTTCTACCACATTGTCACCCAGCAAAGCACTAATGGGAATGAAATGGATGTCTTTTGTGTTGAGCTTAGAAGAAAACGACTCCAATTCTTCCTTTACTTTTTCATATTGCTCTTCGCTGTAATCTACCAAATCCATTTTGTTGATGCAGTAAACAATATGCGGTATGCCCAGCAAAGAAGCAATAAAAGAGTGCCTGCGTGTTTGCTCCACCACACCGTTTCTCACATCTACAATAATTACCGCCAAGTTTGCCGTAGAAGCGCCCGTAACCATATTACGGGTATATTCTATGTGTCCGGGAGTGTCGGCTATGATAAATTTTCTTTTCGGAGTAGAAAAATAGCGATATGCTACATCAATTGTAATTCCTTGTTCTCTTTCCGCTTTTAAACCGTCGGTTAAAAGTGCCAGATTTACATGTTCTTCTCCTTTTCGACGGCTTATGTTTTCAATAGACTCCATTTGGTCTTCAAAAATGGATTTGCTGTCATAAAGCAGCCTTCCTATTAAAGTGCTTTTTCCGTCATCTACGCTTCCTGCGGTGGTAAAGCGCAAGAGCTCCATATCTAAATATGCATTCGACATAGTTTTATATCATTTTCAAGCAAATTTAACATTTATTCAACAACCCGCACGTTTCTCTTCATTGTTTGGTTCATGCTTTTTTTCTAAACTTGCATATCAATATTTTTTATGATAAATTCTTATTCTATAACCTACACATCTTTAAAGCAATTCGTGCCGTTAACAGATTTTTTCAAATTGGCGTGTTTTATTCCTTTTCCGTCTTTAAAAAATCCGGTGTTAGCATTAAGCAACCATAA
>CAZLMS010000161.1:0-5276 GCA_964560645.1 uncultured Flavobacteriales bacterium
CCTATATCCCCCCGCTATTAAACACTCTGCCGGGGGTGAGCATGCCAAAAGTATGTAAAACAACAGCGTGCATTACCAATTGTTTCCGGTTTTGGATATTTTATGCGTAAAAACTTGGTTTCCGTATAATATTTTCACGAAATAAAGCCCGTTTTGAAGTTTGCTTACATCTATACGATTAGTGTTTTGCCAAGTGCCGGCTAATTTTCCCGAAAGGTCGAATATTTGAATTTCTTCTACCGGAAAAGAAAACTTTAATTCATTTGCACAAGGATTGGGATATATTTTCACCTCTTTTCTTTCAATGTGATTTTGTGTATTGTCAATAATGTAAACAGGGTTCGATTCTCCAAATTCGGGTCTTATCATTAATGCGCCGGAGTAATTGGTGTTATACCAAGTGTTTTGCACGTTGTAAAAAATTTTGGAAGAAGCGTCATTGTTTTGGTCAAAGCCTACAAAAATTTGGTCGGCAAGCACTTGTTTAAATCCGAAATAATATTTTCCGGCGGGCAAAACCAAAAGTGTGTCAATTTCGTATCGTACAAACTTAATTTCTTCATTTGAAGGTTGATAAATCGGATTCATAAAATCGGATTCATAGATAGGGATATCGAAAGGAATGCCATTGTTATCTTGCCATATTTTTAATTGAAAAGAATTGGTAGTCTGTTGAAGCATTTCCGGCAAAAACATGAGAATAGCCGTAATGGTATCGCTTTGGAGAATGTCATATTGATAAGCTAATTGAGCACCGGCACCATACAGGGAATATGCCAATTCGGGCGTACCGTCGTCATAAGCATAATAGGTGTCGAAAACTTGTTTATACAAGGATGTATCGTTGTATGGATTGATATCGGAAATGGATAAATAACGTTTAATGTAAAATTCGGTTTTTTCGTTCATGGTTGGAAATGAAAAGTTGTTGGGTGCACTTGCTACCGGAATATTGGCTGTCCATACACCGACAGAAGGGGACGGATTATCTGCTCCTTGAACGGAAGTATAGATAAGGTTTTGATTTTGATACACGGCAAAGTCCGTAAGGATGGAGAACGGAGCAGGTTGTTGGTTGAGTAAATTCACCACATCGAATTGGTCGGAGCTTTTGATGTTGGCGTAATCATAATGTTTCCATGGAACAGCTGTATAGTTTTCAATGAGAGGAGCCGGCAAAGATTTTATGCCTACGTCATATACCGAAAAATCGGATGAAGGCGTCCGGTTTTTATCTAAATACACATAATCTATATGCCAAAAGTCGAAAGCTCCGGAAAGGGTGGCGTAATTTTTAAAACGGAATTGAAAACCTTTTTTCAGAAAAATAGTGTCGGTAATCGAGATTTCTTGATATTGAAAAGGTTGATAATCAGCCCCCGGCACCGACCATTGGTGATACCATTTTCGGGTAACGGGAGAATAAAATTCGAGCACCAAAGAATCTTGTTTATCGGGTTTTTCGCCAATGCCTTTCGGTTGGTAAAAAAAACTGAGAATAACATCGGAAGCATTCTCCAAATCAATGGGTTTGGAAGTGAGATAGTCGGCAATTCCCGAAGACAACCCGCCGAGCGCATAAGGATGTCCGAGCGAATCTAATCCGTCGAAGGTGGCTAACCCGATAGTAGGCGGGTCAATTCCGTAGGTGTAATTTACAAAAACATGATTGTCGAGCCAAAGAGAATTATCGTCTTTTACGGTATAGAAAGTATCTTTTTCGTTGTATAAAATGGTGTCATACGGGAGATAGATAGTGTCATAAGGCTGAAAATCTACTGTTACCAAACTGTAATTCGGATAAAAAAAGTATTGGTCAATAATTTGCGGATTTTCATATCCCGAATATTTATCAATTATGATTTGTGCGGCGGGTTGAGAGTCTGCCAAATGGAAATAGGGTTGAGTTACATATACATAATTCCAAACCGTATCGGTTTTAAGCAACAGACTGTCAAAAGACTGTCCGTTTATTTGCAGTGTGGGAAACAGGTTTACCACCAATTTGGAAGAGTCTTTAATTTGCCATTTTTTTTGACGGTTTACGGCAAAATCATCTATAAAAGGAAGCGAAACCGTGTCTATTTCAAAAAAGAAATCTTTTGGATTTTGGTTTGATTTGTAGGAAGGCGAAGCCGGAGATATGATTCTGGATAAAAATTCTTGCGAATAACCGTATATCGATGCAAATAACAATATAGTTAACCACAAATGTTTCATTTAAAACCGGTTTCGAGCGAGTCTTTGGAAGCAGGAATACTGTCCGGAAGAAAATTTAATACTTTAATGGAATCGCAGGTTAAGAACACGTTAACGGTTTTTCCGAGGTTAATTACGGCTTTGCTGTCATAAGGCGGTATTTGCTTAAAGATTTTGGCTTTGGCTGAATCTTCTTTGGTGGCACAATCTTCATAAACCGGATGTCCTATATTTAATCCTTTGGAATTTAATAAAAGTTTAGCTTCTTCAAAAGTAAGGTTAAGCAAAAAAGGCAACGGAATAACTTCATTGCTTGTTCCTGCACCAAGCACTAAATCAATGGTTTTTCCTTTTTCTATCATGGTTTGCGGTTCGATGGTTTGGTCTCCGATTTTCATTTCCAGCACACAATTAACGCAAGGGTCGGGTTTATATTGCAATTCTCCTATTTTTAATCCGTAGGATTCCAAAATAGCCGTAGCTTGTCTCAAACTTAAATCTTTCAGATTGGGAACAGCCACTTTTGGAGGTTGGGTAGCGTTTATTGTAAGATATATTTTCCTGCCTTGTTTTACTTGTTTTTCAGGCATCGGGTTTTGGTCGAGCACAACTCCTTTAGGTTCTTCAAAATTGTAAACAGAATCATTTATAATTGCTATGAGTTGATGCTCTTCGGCAAATTGAAATACTTCGGATTTGTGCATTCCTCTAAAATCGGGAACGGTAACGGATTGGTTGTGGAGCGTGTATTTTTCAATGTATTTCAGCACACCAAATACAAGGGCGGTAGTAAGCAATGCTGCAATAATCAAATTGATTACAAAATATTTACTGAACAAAAATTTGAAAAAACTCATGAATACGGTTGTTAAAAGTAACCTTCTTTTTTACGGTCTTCCATGGAGGTTTCAGAACGTTTATCATCGGCTCTGGCACCGCGTTCGGTAATTCGAGTGGCGGCAACTTCCTGAATGATTTTTTCTAAAGTATCGGCATTGGATTTTACGGCTCCCGTAGAGGTCATATCGCCGATGGTTCTGAAACGAACGGTGAGCATATAACTTTCTTCGCCTTCAATTTTGGGTAGCACATCCGATTTGGCTAAAATAATACCGTTTCTTACTACACATTCTCTTTGATGGGCAAAATAGAGCGACGGAATTTCTATTTTTTCCTTCATAATATATTGCCACACATCCATTTCTGTCCAGTTGCTGATAGGAAACACTCTGAAGTGTTCACCCGGATTTTTACGTCCGTTAAACAAATTCCACAGCTCGGGACGTTGGTTTTTAGGGTCCCACTGTCCGAATTCGTCTCTGTGCGAGAAAAAACGTTCTTTGGCGCGGGCTTTTTCTTCGTCGCGTCGAGCGCCTCCGATAGCCGCATCAAATTGAAATTCCTCTATGGCATCGAGCAAGGTAGTGGTTTGCAGTCTTATTCTGCTGGCATTTACTCCTGTCTCTTCTTTTACACGTCCTTTGTCAATGGAATCTTGAACCAGGCGAATAATGAGGTTTACATTGTATTTTTTGGCAATCCGGTCTCTAAATTCCAAAGTTTCCGGAAAGTTATGCCCGGTGTCTATGTGCATAATCGGAAACGGAATATTGGCGGGATAAAATGCTTTGTATGCCAAGTGCAGACATACAATAGAATCTTTTCCTCCGGAGAAAAGCAAAACGGGGTTTTCAAACTGAGCAGCAACTTCTCGGATTACATATATGGCTTCCGCTTCGAGTTCGTCGAGATGTTTAAGTGTGTATGATTGCATAATTTTTAATATTTTATTAAAGGTAAAGCAAAGTTAACAAGAGATTGAATACTATCTTCAACAGATTGATTTTTTGTTTGAATTTCAAAATCGGGATTTGCGGGAGGTTCAAAAGGAGCGGAGATGCCTGTGAAATCTTTAATTTCGCCTTTGCGGGCTTTGGCATACAACCCTTTTACATCTCTTTTTTCACACACTTCCAAGGGAGTGTTAATATATATTTCCACAAAATCATCTGCTCCGATAATTTGCTTGGCAAGATTTCTAATTTCAATGGTAGGACTTACAAAACAGTTAATGGTAATGATGCCGCAGTTTACAAAAAGTTTGGAAACTTCTGCAATACGCCGGATGTTTTCTCTACGGTCTTCTTCCGAAAACCCCAAATTATTATTGATACCTACTCTGATATTGTCGCCGTCGAGTACTTGGGTGAGATATCCTTTATTAAACAATTGCTGCTCCACTCCTTTGGCAATAGTAGTTTTTCCGCTTCCCGATAATCCTGTAAGCCAAAATACTTTAGCTCTCTGTTGAAGCATTTTTTCTTTATCTGCACGTTGAATAAAATGGTCAAATACCGGAAAAATGTTTTTCATGTGTATAAATTTAATTGATGTTGGTTTTAATTCCGCCGGGTTTTGAAGTTTGATACAAAGGTAACTTTTTTGGTAAGAATGAAGAAAACTTGAATTTGAATAAAGTGCCGGTTAATTGTTAAACTTGTTGTTGGTATAATTATTTTACAGTCAGTAGTTTTTGGTGGTTTTCAACGAAAATTCAAAAGAGTTGGTTAAAAAATATTTAGCTTCGTGGAAATAACAAAAATAACTTCCCTACATTAGCTGAAAAAATTTGGAATTATGAGAAAAATTCTTGTGATAGGAGCCGGGAGAAGTGCAGTTAGTTGTATTAAGTATTTATTAGACAATGCCGAAAAAGAAGATTGGGGGGTAATGGTAGCAGATTACAATGTAGCATTGGCTCGTCAAAGTATCAACGGGCATCCTAGAGGAGAAGCCATTCAATTGGATGTAAACAATACTATAGAGCGACTTCGGTTGATTAACCGGTCGGATATTGTTATTTCCATGCTGCCGGCTCACATGCATGTGCCTGTAGCAATGGATTGTGTGGCATTAGGTAAGCACATGGTTACGGCTTCATACATTTCTAAAGAAATGAAAGAATTAGATAAAGAAGCCAAAAGTGCAAAGGTGGTTTTAATGAATGAAATAGGAGTAGACCCCGGCATTGACCACATGTCGGCTATGAAAGTGTTGAATGAAATACGGGAAATGGG
>CAZLMS010000162.1:0-5235 GCA_964560645.1 uncultured Flavobacteriales bacterium
ATAATCTGCTCATTATATATCTAATTTTTCGATTTTAATTTTCTTTTCCAAATAATTATATCCTTTTTTGCTGACTACTCCGTAAATATGATGTAACACTAACTCCAAGTATATTTTACCAAAAGGATATTCGGAAGGGGGGAAAATAACGGGGTTGAAAATCAAGTCTATTTTTTGAATATACAACCGGGTTACTATTTCCGGATTGAAATTGGTTCTATATAGGCCTTTTTCCTGACCTTTTCGCAAGTTTTTCATAAACATTTCGGCGATAAATCCTTTTTTATACTTTTCCAATTCTGCCCATGCTTTGGGGTAGTATTTTTGTAAATCGTAATGAATAGAAGGATGAATAGCTTTGAGCCGTTCCACGGCAAATTTGGAAACCGCTATAATTTCATCAATGGGATTTTCGTGTTTGTTTAGTTCTTGTTGTATTCCCGCTTTGTCTTGAGCCAAATACCACAACAAAGCCTGACATACTAAATCTTCCTTATTGGTGAAATAGTTGTAAAAGGTTTTTTTAGAGATTTTTAGATGAATAGCCAAATCGTCAAGGGTAACGCTTTTAATTCCATTTTGCATAAACACAAGGGCGGCTTGTTCTAATATTTTTTCTTTTTGATTCATTGAATTATTTCGGCGACGAAGTTATATCATTTTTCTATTTGGAAACTAAAAAAATGTTAAAAGTTTCCAAAGTGTAAAAATTTCGGGTTGTATTTTTGGGGGATGTATGCGATTTTGTGAGAGTCTGAAATGCTTTTCTTTGACAGTTCACGGATTTTTTAAAAACAAAAAGGCGAGGATAAATTCCTCGCCTTCTTATTTTAAGTATTTGCTTACAGAATACGCTTACGTTGTGATGGATATTTTTTTAGAAATATCTTCTATGTATCCCTTAAATCTTTTGTCGGTTTCCATCAAATTGTTTACGGTTTTAACCGCATGGAGTACCGTGGCATGGTCTTTTCCTCCGCAATGTGCTCCGATATTTGCCAATGACAATTTGGTAAGTTGCTTGGCAAAGTACATTGCTATTTGTCGGGCTTGCACAATTTCCCGTTTTCTGATTTTTGATTTCATCAATTCTATAGGCAAATCGAAATAATCGCAAACTACTTTTTGTATATAATCTATTGAAACCTCTCGAGCGGTGTTTTTGACAAATTGGTCTATCATGCTTTTTGCCAGCTCCAATGTTATGGCTTGTTTGTTTAACGATGCTCTGGCTACCAATGAAATCAATGCTCCTTCCAGTTCTCGAATGTTGGTGGTAATGCTATATGCAAGATATTCTACTACTTCTTTCGGAAGCTCAATTCCTTCGGCATACATTTTCTTTTGCAAAATGGCTATTCGGGTTTCCAAATCGGGCGGCTGAAGGTCGGCAGACAACCCCCATTTAAATCGTGAGAGCAAACGTTGTTCAATGCCTTGCATTTCTACGGGCGGCTTGTCAGATGTAAGAACAAGCTGTTTGCCGTTTTGATGCAAGTAATTAAATACCGTAAAAAATACGTCTTGGGTTTTTTCTTTTCCCGCAAAAAATTGTACGTCGTCAATAATCAATACGTCAAGCATCTGATAAAAATGAACAAAATCATTTTGATTATTGTTTCTTACGGATTCTATGTATTGCCGGGTAAATGTTTCCGAAGAAACATACAAAACGGTTTTGTCGGGAAAGTTGTTTTTAATTTCAATTCCGATGGCGTGTGCCAAATGTGTTTTTCCGAGTCCGCTGCCTCCGTACATCATTAACGGATTAAAGGATGTTCCGCCGGGTTTTTGAGCCACGGCATAGCCGGCAGAGCGAGCTAAGCGATTGCATTCCCCTTCGATAAAATTGTCGAAAGAATAACTCGGATTAAGTTGAGAATCAATGTTTTGTTTTTTAATGCCCGGAATAATAAAGGGACTGGGAATTTCTTTTCCTTCAACCTTTACGGGAATAGGAACCGGCGGATTTTTCAGCGCATTTCTGTTGGTTGCCGGAATGGTTACGGTGTAGGGCTTTTTGGTGCTTCGGGAGTTTTCCATTACAATACTGTATTCCAGCTTTCCGTTTTCTCCCAATTCTTTTTTGATGGTTTTTTTCAATAAGGTAATGTAGTGTTCTTCTAACCATTCGTAAAAGAACTGGCTGGGCACCTGAATGGTAAGCACATTGTTTTTCAACTTAATCGGCCGGATGGGCTCAAACCACGTTTTGAAACTTTGCGGACTCACATTGTCTTTAATAAGGCTTAGACATCTTTGCCATACTTCTTCATGTGGTTTTTCCATACGTTAATTAAGTTTTAATTAGTTTGACAATAAAATTACTAAAAAATTTGAAACTCTAAATCGTCAATTTGTTGTAAACAGGCGTGTTGAGAAATTTAAGCACGTATTCGAGTTTCACCGACAAATATTAAAAGAAAAAAGTTTAAAAAAAAATTTTTTTGGGGTTGTTTTTTTAAAAATTTTTTCAGAATATTAAAGCCGTCAATTTTCTTAGCTTTTCTTCCAATTCTATTGTTGAAATGTTTATATATTTCTCATTGTCAAAAAATAATGAGATTTCCCCCGTTTCTTCGGAGACCACTATTGCTATGGCATCGGTATTTTCGGTAAGCCCTGTGGCAGCGCGGTGTCTAAGTCCGAAAGTTTCGGGAAGGTTGGGGGATTCGCTGGTTGGTAAAATACATCTTGCGGCGATAATTTTATTGTGTTTAATGATTATTGCTCCGTCGTGAAGCGGAGTACCTTTCATAAAAATAGTTTCAATCAATTCTTTTGTTAAATCACCGTTAATATGAATACCCGTATGAATAATTTCGTCTAATCTGGATTTACGGCTAATCACGATAAGCGAGCCTGTCCGGGTCCGGGACATGTGTTTAACGGCTTCTGCCAATGCGTGTATGTTGGTTGGTTCGTTTTCCGATAAATTCCAATTGGGAACAAGCCGCTTTTGTGTATTGAAAAACCGTTTTAAGAACCCCGTGTTTCCTAAATTGATTAGAAATTGACGGATTTCTTTTTGAAAAACAATTATCAAGGCAATTACACCTACACCGATAAATTGCCCGAGTATTTCCGAAAGTAATTTTAGATGAAAAAAAGAAACGACTTTCCATAAAAGATAAATAATACCTATTCCGATAAAAATTCGTATGGCAACAGTGCCTTTTACAATCTGGTAAAGTAAATAAATAAGATATGCCGTGAGCATCCAATCTATAACTTCTGTCCAGGTGATATGTACCAGCAAATCATTCAACACTCGAAAGTTTTTCAAAAAGTTTAACGGTTTGCACGGCTTCTTTTATGTCGTGTACGCGTAGAATATTTGCTCCGTTTTGCAATGCCGTCATGTGAAGCGCCGTTGTTCCGTTCAAGGCTTCTTGTGGAGTAATCCCCAGGGTTTTATATATCATGGACTTTCTTGAAATTCCCACCAACAAAGGGGTTTCAAGAACATGAAAAAGAGAAAGTTTTTTCAACATCAGAAAGTTTTGTTCTATATTTTTTGCAAATCCGAAACCGGGGTCTATAATAATGTCTTTCACACCGTGAGCTTTTAGTTTTTCAATTTTCGGGTAAAAATAAGCAATAATTTCCTGAATAAGATTAGAATAATCGGTTAAACGAGTCATGGTTCGGGGCGTGCCTCGCATGTGCATCATAATATAAGGAACTTTTGTCTCTATAATAAGCGGTATCATGTTTTTATCCAGAGTTCCTGCGGAAATGTCGTTAATAATATCAACACCTTGTGACAAACAGGCTTCTGCTACGCTACTGCGAAAAGTATCTGCAGAAAGTATTGCGTCGGGAAAGTTGTCGCGAATTATTTTTATCGCTTTACTTATTCGCTTTAATTCTTCTGCTTCCGACACGTCTTTTGCTCCGGGTCGGGAAGAATAGCCTCCGACATCAATAATATCAGCACCTTCTTGAAGCATTTCATTGACTCGACCAATAATTTTATCTTCCGTTAAATATATCCCGCCGTCATAAAAAGAATCGGGTGTGATATTGAGAATACCCATTATTAAAGGCTTCTCTATAGAAATAAGTCGAGAACCAATGTTGATAAAACGTTTGACTGCATTTTTTTCCATATCGTTTATCGAAAAAACATTCAAATATCTGTTATTTTTCAACAAAGACACTTGAGTTTTTGTTTTTTTGACGGATATGTAAGGTTTCCGAAAAAATTTCTTTGTTTTTTCCGGGCTAACATTCTCGTAAAATAAACCCTACCTTTGCAGACTTAAATTATTTTTAGAATTTCTTTATGCAAATCAGAAATATTGCAATTATTGCCCATGTTGACCATGGAAAAACAACTTTGGTAGATAAAATTATCCATGCTTGCGAAGTTTTAGACCCCCGCAAAGAACAAAAAGATTTAATCCTCGACAGCAACGACTTGGAACGAGAGCGAGGAATTACCATTTTGTCGAAAAATGTATCCGTAAATTACAACGGAGTAAAAATAAACATCATTGACACTCCCGGCCACGCCGACTTTGGCGGCGAAGTAGAACGTGTGCTAAAAATGGCTGACGGGGTTTTGCTTTTGGTAGATGCTTTTGAAGGTGCCATGCCGCAAACCCGTTTTGTGTTGAGCAAGGCTATTGAATTGGGTTTAAAGCCGATTGTAGTAATCAACAAAGTGGACAAAGAAAATTGTCGCCCTGATGAAGTTCAAGAACAAATTTTTGATTTAATGTTTAATCTTGGAGCCACTGAAGAACAATTGGATTTTCCTACCATTTACGGCTCTGCCAAACAAGGTTGGATGAGTGAAGATTGGCAAAAACCAACCGGCAACATTATCCCCCTGTTGGATGTTATTCTTAACCACATTCCCGAAGCGCCCTACATCGAAGGTTCGCCGCAAATGCAAATTACTTCTTTGGATTATTCTCAATTTCTGGGAAGAATAGCTATAGGCAGAGTTTATCAAGGCGATTTGGAAGTAAATCGTGAATATGCCCTTGCCACTTTAAAGGGCAACAAAAAAGTACGTATCAAAGAACTCTACACTTTTGACGGATTGGGGCGTATAAAAACAGAAAAAGTTCAATCCGGTGATATTTGTGCAGTTGTCGGAATAGAAGATTTTGAAATTGGCGATACCCTCACCGATTTGGAAAATCCGCAACCTTTGCCGAGAATAAAAATTGACGAACCTACCATGAGCATGTTGTTCACCATCAACAACTCTCCGTTCTTCGG
>CAZLMS010000163.1:0-5169 GCA_964560645.1 uncultured Flavobacteriales bacterium
ATTCAGGTTATTTCCTCTGTTAATAACGTGTTTAACAACAAATACTTTAACCATTTAAGTGTTTTTAGACCAATAGGAATATACGAGCCTGCACGAAATATTTTCATCAAACTCGTAATAGACTTGCAAAAAGAAATTTAACAGTATTATATTTTCCAAAAATTTTTCTTGATAGTTGTTTTGATTGTAAAGATGTCAGTAGGGAAATTCTTCCTATACCTCTCAAGATAAGCTCTACTTAATCTTTCTAATTTTTATGTTTAAATAAGCAAACAATACCGTCATAAAAGGGCTTATGATGTTAAAGAAACAATAAGGCAAATAGGCAAAAGTGGAAACCCCAAGTACAGTAGATTGCGTAGCTCCGCAGGTGTTCCAAGGTACTAACACGCTGGTAACTGTTCCGCTGTCTTCCAAAGTACGACTTAATACTTCAGGGCTTAAACCGCGTTTTTTATAGGTTTCGGCAAACATTTTACCCGGAACCACAATGGCTAAATATTGGTCGGAAGCCGTGATATTAAAGAATATGCAAGTTCCTGCCGTAGAGGCAACCAAACTTCCTGTTGACTTAGCTACTTTCACTACCGACTTTGTAATTTTTTCCAACAATCCGGTAGCTTCCATTACTCCACCAAATATCATGGCACAAATAATTAACCAAATGGTATTCATCATTCCCGCCATTCCGCCGGTAGAAAGCAATTCGTTTACGGTTTCATTTGACGTAACCACACTGATATCTCTACTCATTGCATCTGTAATAACTGTATAACCGTCTTTTAACAAACCACTTCCGGAACCTAATTCTTGGATAATTTGCGGTTGGAAAATAAGTCCGAAAATACCTCCTGCCAAACTGCCTATGAGTAATGCGGGGGCTGCCGGCATTTTTTTTACAATTAAGAAAATAACAATAGCAGGCACCAAAAACAACCATAAACTGATATTAAACTTCTCTTCAATGGCAGCTATCATGTCCGTTACTTGAATTTCACCTGCTTCGGGAGTGTCTGCAAATCCGATAATTAAAAAAGCAATAAGTGTAAGAGAAATAGATGGAATAGTGGTGTACATCATATATTGGATGTGCGTAAATAAATCGGTTCCTGCCATTGCGGGAGCTAAGTTAGTGGTGTCGGAAAGCGGAGACATTTTATCGCCAAAATATGCTCCCGAAATAATAGCTCCGGCAATTATCCCCTCTCCAAAACCCAATGCTTTTCCGATGCCCAGCAAAGCCACTCCAATTGTAGCAATCGTGGACCACGAACTACCCGTGGCAAGAGATACAATAGCACTCACGGCACATGCCGCTACTAAAAAAATGGTAGGGTTTAAAATTTTAAGCCCGTAATAAATCATGGCGGGAATAATTCCGCTGATAAGCCATGTGCCTGCCAATGCACCGATTAAAAGCAAAATAATGAGCGCAGGAAGAGCAGAAGATATGCTTGCGGTGATGCCGTGGTAAATAGTTTTCCACGAATATTTGTTTTTTACTCCTATCACTCCTCCAACGGCAGCACTCAAAATCAGAGCAGTTTGGTTAGCTCCCGAAAGTGCATCATCTCCGTAAATCAGTACATTAAAGGTCAATAATCCTATAAGAAACACAATGGGTATCAAAGCATCTGTTAAAGAAGGAGTCTTCATGCTTATACTATCTTTAATTCTCTCACTCTGTTAATTATTTTTTCGGCAGTCCGCTCAATGTCGTTGTCTAAACCTACAGAAAACCGTATAAGTCCGTCCGACAAACCGATGGCTTCTTGTTCTTCTTCGGGTATTTCGGAAGATGTACTGCTGCCCGGAGCCGAAAACAATGTTTTGTAAAATCCTAAACTTACGGCTAAATATCCGACTTTGTCATTTTGCATGTGTTCCATAAGCCGGTAGGCAACTTCTTTTGTTCCAACGTCAATAAGCATCATTCCTCCGTAACCGTATTGAGGATTCATGGTTTTGGTCATTAAATTATGCTGCGGATGGTCGAAAAATCCGGGATATTTTACGGTTAAACCTTCCTCTTTCAATGCTTTAGCTAAATAGTAGGCATTTTCACTGTGTTTTTTCATCCGAATAGGAAGTGTCCGCAGATTTTTTAAAATTCCGGCAGACCGCAAACTGTCTAACACAGGACCTAACAACATCGATGCGCCGTTGTTTACGTCATACAAAGAATCTATAAATTCTTTTTTGCCGCATATTACCCCGGCAACACAGTCGCTCATTCCGTTAATAAACTTTGTTAATGAATGTATTACAATATCTGCCCCCATGCGAATAGGAGAAAATATAAGAGGCGTAAAAGTATTGTCTACCACTAATTTTAAATTGTGTTCACGAGCAATATCAGAAAGGCTTTTAATATCGGACACTTCTAAAAGCGGATTGCTCATGGTTTCACAGTAAATAATTTTAGTGTTTTCGTTGATTTTTTCTTTTACGGCGTTGATATTGGTGGTATCGACAAAATGAACTTTAATGTTGAATTTAGGCAGGAAATTTTTAAAGAATGCGTATGTTCCTCCGTAAATGGTTCGGGATGATATTATTTCATCGCCCGAAGAACAAATTTGCAAAACCACGTTGGTAATAGCCGCCATTCCCGAGCCACATACCGACGCCGCTTCTGCATCTTCGATGGTTGCCAACGCATCGGAAAGGTATTTATTCATAGGATTCCAATGGCGGGAATATAAATAGCATCCTTGCACTTCTTCTTCAAAAACCTGTTCCATACGGTCGGCTTCCAAAAAAGTATAGGTGGATGAGTCTGTGATGGAAGGGTTTACACCTCCAAATTCTCCAAAATATTGAATATCTTGGAGTTTATCGGCAGGGTCAAAAATGTTTTCTTTTTTCATTTTCTCTTGTTTTTTAAACGTTAAATCTGAAATGCATAATATCGCCGTCTTGCACTACATAGTCTTTACCTTCTATGTGTAGCTTGCCGGCTTCTTTTGCGGCAGCTTCGGAGCCGTATTTAATAAAATCTTCGTAGTGAATCACTTCTGCCCGGATAAACCCTTTTTCAAAATCGGAATGTATTTCTCCGGCGGCTTGAGGAGCTTTGGTTCCTTTTTTAATAGTCCACGCTCTTACTTCCTTTACTCCGGCAGTAAAATAAGTTTGTAAATCCAGAAGTTCATACGCAGCTCTGATGAGCTTGTTTACTCCCGGTTCATCTAATCCGAGGTCTTCCAAAAACATTTGGCGTTCTTCATAGGTTTCCAACTCGTTGATGTCGGCTTCTATTTTGGCTCCTAAAACGAGATGGTTCGCCGCTTCTTCTTTTATGGCTTCTTTAACTTGTTCTACATACGAGTTTCCGGAAGTTACGGATGCTTCATCTACATTACATATATACAATACAGGCTTAGCTGTGAGCAACTGAAGTTCTTTTACAAATTTTTCTTCATCTTCATCAAAGTTTAAACTTCTTACAGATTTTCCGCTTTCTAATGCCGATTGTATTTTTTCGGCTAATTCTATTTGTTTCAGAATTTCCTTGTTTCCGCTTTTTGCTTGTTTTTTTAACGATTGAATCTTTTTTTCTATAGTTTCTAAATCCTTCAGTTGTAATTCGGTATCAATAATTTCCTTGTCTCTTACGGGATTTACGCTTCCGTCCACATGCACAATGTTTCCGTCGTCAAAACATCTTAACACGTGCAATATGGCATCGGTTTCTCTAATGTTAGCTAAAAATTGATTTCCTAAACCTTCGCCTTTCGATGCTCCTTTAACCAATCCTGCTATATCCACAATTTCAATGGTAGTAGGAACAACTCGTTGCGGCTTCACAAGTTTTTCCAACTCTACTAAACGTTTATCGGGCACGTTGATTACTCCGATATTAGGTTCAATAGTGCAAAAAGGAAAATTAGCCGATTGAGCTTTGGCATTTGACAAACAATTAAATAAAGTGGATTTTCCTACATTGGGTAATCCTACGATTCCACATTTTAATCCCATTTCTACTTTTTTGCAAATATAATTAACAGAACAGAGCGGAAAAAAATTAAATTCAGGGAATTGTTAAGCCGCACAGCCAACAAGGTATTCGCCGGTTTTCATAGAGTAACCACAAGGATAATTTGGAACGTTTCACATTTCTTTTTCTTAAAGTTATTTAAAACTCAACTTCCCCCTATGATTTCAATTTGGACAATGAGAATAAACCAAGCCTAAACCTATAATCAATCAACAAATTACATACAAACACCCCGTAACTTTTTCGGATATTTTTATATTTTTGTTGGGGAAAGGGAGTTAGCTGCTATTAAAAGAAAATGGACAAGTTTTGGAAAATATCAAACGTAATTGTCCTTGGGCTATTACTTCTAATCTGTGGACTTGGTACTTTTTACAAGCACATTTCGTTCGGACTTGGACTTGGCGACATGTTTGGTTATTTGGTCCTTTATCTCGGGACTTTAATACACCTGATTCTGACTCTGGTTTCACGAACAAAAGGAAGTCCACGGCATAGTTTTCTGACTTTGATCTTTTTGACCTTTACAATTTTAATTGTTCTAAATGCTACCATTTGGCGTGGACATGAATACAGTTGGAATGGTAGTATTTTTTACTTGCCTTGCCCGAAAGAAATAGAGATTGACAATCAAGAAATTCAAAAAGAAGAGCTCATTACCATGTGTACTATGGACTACTACTCGGAGTTCTCAGGGAATTGGAATGGACAATTTGTAACGATTACAACAGGTAGCATTAAAGTACCTGATGAACTTGAAAAGTACATTCAAAGACCAATAACCAAAGTTGAAATTGTACCTTACTATCGTGAAATTTATGAAGACAACAGGATAAGAAAGGAATTCGAATTCAACAAGGATACCTTACAAATAAACATTAACTACGAATTCGCAGGTGAAATTCGGGCAATAAGAAACAAAATACTAGTGATTGAAGTAAGAATAAATAACAACAGCAGCTAACAACACCTATACGCAATTGTCCTTCGGGATACTGCACATAGCCAAACCGTTGGCTGCAAGCAAAAAATTGAGAATTCAACTAAATGAAATTAGATAATATAATAGAAATATGTGTTGCTATTGATATTGCAATTTTAGGTATTGCTTATCTGTATATGTAAGTTTCTCACCTAAAATTTTCGGGAGGGGTAAAAGTTTTATATTT